>JAUVUS010000108.1 GCA_030600865.1 Bacteroidales bacterium
CACTTTGGAGATTCCAATTAATACATTTGTTGAGAATAATTACTTTTTAGAGATTATTACAACAGATTTAAACAGGAAAAGTAATCAATATTCATTTAGAAGAATTGACAGAACAAATGATATTAATGAACAGGATTTTATTGTTTATAATAAAAATAATAAAGAGTTCATTATTAATTCATTTATAAATGAGAAAAAACAATTCGGAATAAAGCACTATAAAAATGATTTAGATTCTTTAAATGTATTTTTCTTTTCAAATAATTTTAAAACTCCGCAACCACCATTTATTAATGATACCATTAAAGAAAATTTTGAAGTCACCGATACAAATTGGGTTTGTTATTTCGATTCAATCAATTATATAAATTTCCAAAAAGAAGGACTTTATTATTTTACCGAACTTACAAAATCGTTTAAATTATCTACAGGAAAGACTGAGGGTTTTGCATTATATAATTTTGGTGATGGATTTCCTATTGTTCGAACACCCGATGATCTTGCAAAACCAATTGTGTATTTGGGTTCGATCGATTCAATCTCCGATTCAGATTCTATCGGGAAGCTTACAAAATTAGCAGTCGATAATTTTTGGCTCAAGAAAGCTAACAATATTGATAAATCCAGAGAACTTTTAAAAGCATATTATAACAGGGTTATGTTTGCAAATATGTATTTTACATCGTTTAAAGAAGGATGGCAGACCGATCGTGGAATGATTTATATTATTTACGGATTACCCGATTACTTGTTTAAATCGGGCGAAGAAGAAAGATGGATTTATAACCCTACAGGAATTGGTACTGGAATAACTTTCACATTTAAATATATTGAAAATCCTTTTAGTTTAAATCACTATTTATTAGATCGCGATAAATTAAAAACAACGGGTTGGGACGAGGCTATAGAAATGTGGAATAATGGAGAAATATTTTATTTTCAAAACTAAATAGCATGAAACAAGATAAAGATTTTATATTTGGTATAAGAGCTGTTATTGAGGCGATTAAAGCAGGTAGACAGATTGATAAATTAATGATAAAGAGCGGTTTAAAAGGAGAGCTTTTTTTTGAATTGATGAAGTTGGTTAAGGATTTTCAAATACCGTTTCAGTATGTGCCCAATGAAAGAATTAACAGGGTGACCATGAAAAATCACCAGGGCATTCTTGCTTTTATTTCACCCATTGAATTTCAGAATATCGAAAATATTTTACCTTCTATATTTGAAGCCGGTAAAACTCCACTCATTGTAATCCTTGATAAAGTTACGGATGTTCGAAATTTTGGAGCTATTACCCGAACTGCCGAATGTGCCAATGTCGATGTAATTATTATTCCTGAAAAGGGTTCTGCACAAATTTCGGGTGATGCAGTAAAAACATCGGCGGGTGCTTTACTCAAAATCCCGGTTTGCAGGGTAAAAAACTTATCAGAAACCATAAAATATTTGCAGCAAAGTGGAATTCAGCTTGTGGCAGCTACCGAAAAAGCAAAAGACTTTTATTATAAAGTAGATTTCTCAATACCAACTGCAATCTTATTAGGAGCAGAAGATAAGGGAGTTGGTATGGAATATTTAAGAGTAGCCGACCAAATGGTAAAAATCCCGATCTTAGGTGAAATAGAATCATTAAACGTTTCTGTTGCAGCTTCTATATTGATGTATGAGGCTGTTAAGCAAAGGTTGAATTAAGCTGTTTTTAAAGTAAATTTAAAGGAAGAACCTTTGTTAAGTTCACTCTCAACCCATATTTTCCCATTATTTTTCTCTATAAATTCCTTACATAAAATAAGGCCTAATCCGGTTCCTCTCTCTTCTGAAGTGCCTTGTGTAGTTAAATGCTGATCAATCCTGAATAGTTTCTTCTGGTCTTCTTTTTTAATTCCTACACCATTATCAATTACAGATAATTCAACTTGTTCATCTTTTTTAACACATCTAATAGATATTAAACCTTTCGGATGTGTAAATTTTATAGCATTGCTTATGAGGTTTCTAATTACTGTTGTTATCATATTTTCGTCGACAAATACAATGGTTTTTTCGTCAACATTTATATTAATTTTTATGCTTTTATTTTCGATATTAATCATTAATGTATCAATGGTATTATCAACCATTTTCCTGACAGATACAAATTTGGGTTCATAAGTAATGCTCCCGGTTTGTGACTTTGACCACTGTAACAGGTTTTCTAACAAATTATATAATTGTTTTGATGCCTGGTTCATTACTTCTATAAACTCCTTACTTTCTTTCTCCGAAAAAACATCAAAATTATTTGTTAATACTTCCGTAAGATTAAGGAATCCGGCAATCGGGTTGCGTAAATCGTGTGCTATTATTGAAAAGAATTTATCCTTACTTGCATTTAAAGCTTTTAATTGTTCACGGTGATTTTCAAGTTCTTCTTTTTGTTGACTAATAGTTTTTTTAGCTTTTTTAAGATCAATCATTCTACCAAAAAGTTCAATTGTCCTTTTTCTGAATTTATGATTTGAATTTTCTAATATTAGCTGGTGGTTATTAATTTCTTGCTGTTGTGTTTTTAGTTTTTTATTTTGCTGACTAATAGTTTTTTTAGCTTTTTTCAAATCAACCATTTTGCCAAACAACTCAATGGTACGATTACGAAATTTGTCGCTTTCTTCTTCTAATTTTTGTTGTTGTTTTTCAAGATCTATTCTTTGTAGTTCAAGAGTTCTAAATTGTTCAAAAATAATATCCTGGGCTTTTTCAAGGCTCTCAATTTTATCGGTAAGTTTTGTGTTTTCTTCTTGTGAATTTTTTAAGAAATTAATAATTTCAGTATTCTCCGATTTAAATTCTATCACAGAATCTTTATCTTCTTTAACAGGATTTAAATTTTGTTTATCTGAACTTCTGGATTTTTGAATTGACATGAATTATTTTCTCAATTTGTTTTATAAAGTCATTTTCTTAAAAAAAAATCACAAAACATGAATAAATGAGTATAAAAGTACTTACGGCTTAAAACAATAAATGTTTCTTATCCGAATTTTTCCATCTGGCTTGATAGTCATAATCCACAAAATAGATTTTCAAATCAGCCTGATAATCGTAATTAGTGAAAAATATTTTTTTATCGGCTTGATAATCATACTTTGTAAAAAACCATAGACCTTTATTCTCTTTTGCTTGATAATCGTATTTTACTTTATAAACCAACAAATCGGCCTGATAATCATAATTGGTGACATATACCTTTATATCAGCCTGGTAATCATAGTTTACAGAATAAATCTTTTGAGCATCAATTTTACTAATTAATAAGAGTACAATTATATTTAATAGAATAATGAATCTCATTATTAATTTGTTAATTGTCTGAAATCATCTCCGGTTGGATTTTGGAAAATACTTAACTCAAATTCAGATATTACAGCTAATATGTGATCAAATATATCAGCTTGTACTTTTTCATATTCCACCCAGTCCTGAATTTTACTAAATGCATATATCTGGATCGGAATCCCTTTTTCAGTTGGATCAAGGTGCCGAACCATTGTTGTATAAGGTGGTATATTTGGGTAAATATTAGGATGTTGTTCCAGATATTTTTCAATATATATCCTAAATACTCCTAAATTAGTTAGGTTTCGTCTGCTTGCCTTATCATTTTCAATACCTTTTTCGATGTTGTATTTTGCAATATCTTCTTGCTTCATTTCAATATAATCATGAATTAATTTTATCTTTTTGAAGCGACTTAACATTTTATCATCGCAAAATTTCACTGTCTTAATATCAACATATATTGATCGTTTAATTCGTCTTCCTTTCGATTCTTCCATCCCTTTCCAGTTTTGGAATGATTCTGATATTAAAGCATAAGTTGGAACCGTAGATATGGTTTTATCCCAATTTTGGACTTTTACTGTATTAAGCGTAATTTCCAATACTGTTCCATCGGCATCTCTGCTTGGCATAGAAATCCAGTCACCGGGTTTTACCATTTTATTTGCAGAGAGTTGAATGCCCGAAACGAATCCTAAAATGGTATCTTTAAAAACTAAAATAAGAATGGCTGCAATTGCTCCTAAACTTGCAAATAAGGTTCCCGGTGATTTACCAATTATTACAGATAAAATAAATATGATACCAAAGGCATAAATTATAATCTTAACACTTTGAACATACCCTTTAATTGGTCGCGCTCGCGAAACTGGAAGAGTCATGTATGCAGAATGTAAGGCATCTAAAAATGCATCAAGAACCTGCATTCCTGCAAAAATCATATAAATATATGCGATTGATTGCACAGATGATGCGATTCTTGGGAAATCAACAAGATTAATTTCTGCAAAATAATAAATTACTATGGCTGGTGCCAGATGCGACAATCGCTTAAATACTTTTTGCCTATCAAAGATGTCAACCCAGTTGCTTTTTGTTTTTCGAGCTAATTTAATTACAATTCTGAATAATATCTTATTTGTAATAAAATATGCAATAAAAGCTAATATTATAATTGATAAAACAACGATAAGTATTATTATTATTTTTATATAAAATTCTGAAAGGCCCGAGTTAATAAGCAATTCTTTTAGTTTTAATCCTAACGAAAAATTCATAGTTTAAGAATATTAGAATAAATGATTTTTTGTAAATTTAACAAATTAAAAAGGTTTGACATGAGAACATTATTATTTTTTCTTTTAATAGTTATAAGTCAGTCTTGTATACAAAAGACCGGATACGAGCAATATTTTGAAGAACAATCGATGCGGGTAGATTTTGTTTTTTATGGAAATGCCAATAACGAAGAAATTAAACCGGTTAAGATAACCAAAGAACCTTTTTGGGGAGGTTCAAAAACCAATTTAAGCAACATGTTTAATTATGGTGAGTATAAGTTTGAAATTATAGATTTGGAAACAGAAAATATTATTTATTCTCAGGGGTTTTGTACTTTATTTGAAGAGTGGCAAACCACCTTAGAAGCCGATTCTGTTTATCGTGAGTTTCATCAAACAGTTTTATTCCCACTGCCTAAAAACCCGGTTATTTTAAAAATTTATAGCAGATCGTGGGAAGGTAATTTTGAAGAGATTTTTGAATATGAGATTAATACCAAAGAATACACTTTAGATTCTGAAATTGCTCAATTCCCTTACACAAAGATTCTCGATAATGGAGATCCTGCAACCAAAGTTGATTTAGTATTTTTGGCCGAAGGTTATACTTTAGATGAAATGGATAAATTTGAAAGTGATGCTCAGCGATTAATAAATTACATGTTTTTATTTGAACCTTACAGTAGCAATAAAGAAAAATTTAATATTTGGTTGGTTAAGTCAGAATCTGAGGAATCAGGAACAGATATTCCGGGACATGATATTTATAAAAACACAGTATTAAACAGTAATTTTTACACATTTGGAAGTGAACGTTATTTAACAACCGAAGATTTCTTTGCTGTTAGAGATGCTGCTTCTGTAGTACCTTATGATGATATATGTATTCTTGTGAATTCCGAAAAATATGGTGGAGGTGGAATATATAATCATTATTGTATTTCCACTGTCGATCATGCTTTGTCAAACGAAGTATTTATTCATGAACTTGGGCATTCATTTGCTGGCCTGGGTGATGAATATTATAATTCATCGACAGCATATAACGATTTTTTCAATCTTGAAATTGAACCATGGCAGCCAAACTTAACTACTTTAGTAAGTTTCGATTCGAAATGGAAATCATTAATAAGTGCAGATACTCCAATTCCTACGCCACGTGAAGAACAATTCCAAAAAACTATTGGTGTTTACGAAGGAGGAGGCTATGTAAGTAAGGGAATGTATAGTCCTTATATGGATTGCAGAATGAAAACCAATGAAGCCGAAGCATTTTGTCCTGTTTGCCAGGGCGCAATAACCAAAATGATTAATTTAAAATCAAAAAAAGAATAAATTTAGTTTATTAACCCTGCCAGAGTTGTATTAATAGACAGATAATCAACTTTATGTAATTTGGGATTTTAACAAAATTAACTCTGGCAGGGTTTTTAGACCAATTGGATATTTTTTCAGCTAAAACTCTAAAATAAAAACATCCGAAGTTTTTAAAACTTCGGATGTTTCCTTTCTATTTACATTTGCTGTTAAATTATTCTTTTCGAACATGTTTTTTTGCTATAAAGTAGTATACAACTAACCCAATACCACCAAATAAGAAAATCATTGAAAGATATGCAACTCCTTCTTCTAAATGAGTTGTTTCATTTAAAATTGCACCCATTAAGAATCCAATGGCAATTCCAATGCAAAATATACCATACTTTAAACTTGGAGATACATTTGATTCACTATTAAATATTGCTGCCGTAACACCTTTTTCGATAAGTGCTAATCTTTCTTTTCTTCTAGCATATAGATGAAAAATACCATACACTGCAGCAAAAAATGCTATTCCTATTAAAAATTCAAAATTCATAATAATTTGTTTTAGTTTAACATCGTTTTATTGCTATGACGCTACCTTTTTAAATTGGGTTACACTTTGCATTAAAAAATTATAAAATTATAAAATACCTAACCAGCCTGCCGGCTGGCAGGAATGAACTAAAATGATAAAATTAATAAAGAAATTTAGCAGCAACTCATTTTAACTTTTTAATTTTAGGCATTCATAAGTATTTTAGGCATTTTAAATTTCAGATTGTAACCTAAACTTATTTTAAAGCGTCATACTAAAAAAGAATTGGGATTGAAACAAGATAAATATTATATCGAACGCGTTTTAGGAGGAGATGTTAATGCTTTTACTTACCTGGTTGATAAACATAAAGGTATGGTATATACCATTGCATTAAGAATGTTGAAAAATTCGGAAGACGCAGAGGAATTGGCTCAGGATACATTTGTCAAAGCATTTAGCTCCTTAAAAAAGTTTAAATTTGAATCGAAATTTTCAACCTGGTTATATAGGATAACGTATAATGGAGCAATTTCAAGATTAAGAAAAAAACAGATTGAAGTATACGATGTTGAGGAAGCAGAATTGCCCGATAGTGAAGTGGTTTCAGCATATAATGCCAAAAACGAATTAACCAGAAATGAACAAAAAAAATACATTAATGAGACAATTGAAAAGTTAAAGGAAGATGATGCTTTAATAATAACATTATACTATTTACAAGAAAATACGATTGAAGAAATTTGCGAAATTACCGGACTAACACTCTCAAATGTAAAAGTAAAATTGCATAGGGCAAGAAAGCGATTTTACGATGAGTTAAAAATAATTTTAAAAGATGAAGTAAAAACAATATTGTGATATGAACAATAATAAATTAAATACCGATGAGTTTACTAAGAAGTTAATTAGTAAAGGGGAAATTCAGCAGCCTGGTTCGGATTTTACAAAAAATGTAATGAGCCGAATATTTAAAAATCCTGCTGTAAAGGTTAGTTTTATTACAAATGACGATAAGAAAAGTAATATTTGGCTGGCTATATCGATGGGTATTATGGTAGTTGGGTTTTTTATCTTTTATTTTATAAAGAATGGATTAGATTTTTCCCAGGTTTCCGATGGATTTCATACACCGGCATATCTTAGCGCATCTGCTGATTTCTTTTCGAAATTTTGGAACGAATTAAGTTTATCACCTTATTTATTAATTGC
>JAUVUS010000421.1 GCA_030600865.1 Bacteroidales bacterium
GGTTTGGGATATACACATAAATTGGTTTCCTATAGCTGGAATTATAAAATACTTCAATTATCACCCCGGTAAATTCTTAGCTGCTTGATTACCAAAATCTTTAACCGAAAATGAACGTACTACAGTTGTTTTAGAAGATAAAAACAAAAGACAAATTCTTGTTCGACAGATTGCCGGAATTCTCGCCCGACGTATTATTTCTTATGCCAAAGAAGGAAATGAAGCAAAACAAAACTTGGAATTGGGGTTTATCCGATTTGGGTCGCGTGTCGATGTATTTTTACCGCTTGATGCAAAAATTAATGTTCAGTTAGGTCAAAAAACTAAAGGAACCCAAACAGTTGTTGCTACATTCTAATCAAAATAGTTATCAATATTAATTCTATAGAGTTTTCCCTTATCGAAAATAAAGGTGTATTTTGTTCCTTCGCCTATCATCTGCAGGCTGTCTGCCTTAAACTTCAAATCATCTAAAAATCTACTTTTAAATTCATCTTTAGTTATTCCAACCTGAATGCCATTCTTTAATTCTATTTGTTTATTTAAAACTTTACCTGCAAGTAAAAACTCCTTTCCTCGATGCGTTTTATAAAAGAAAATCTCTGAATTTTTATAAGTAAACTGATAGATAGTATCTGTTTTTTCAGGATAATGTTTATTTTTTCGTAATAGTTTTTTCGTACTAAACTTAGGGCTGGTAAGACTGGAGAAATTTTCAATACTTTCTTTAAAACCAAAAGGATTTTCCAAAAACTCTTTTTGGCTTAGTGATTTGTATTCAATAGTAGTTTTTTGTGTAGAACACCCAATCAGACCTATAACTACAATTACAATAATATATTTTTTCATCTGTTTGTAAATTGTGCCTGACTTTGATATTGTGTCATTGAGCTTTAATTATGTTCTTGCCTGTCTGCCCTGACTGCCGCCCGCCTGCCGGACGGACAGGTCAGGCAGGCGACAGGTAGATGTATCTCTCCCGATAACTATCGGGATTACCTCAGCCATTGGCTGTTCATATTTAGCTTTTAGCTAAAATACGAAGAAATATCTATATAAAGAACAATGCAACACCGCCCACTGCAATAATTGATCCTATTACTTCTTTCAAAGTAATTTTTTCTTTAAAAAAGATAAGGGCCGGAGGTATAATTAAAACTGGAACAATAGCCATTATGGTTGATGCAACTCCTGTTGTAGTGTGCTTTACCGAAAGCAACGAAAAAGATACTCCAAGGAATGGTCCAAAGAAAGCACCTATGCTTAATCGCTTCATTGCATCCTTATTTTTTACGGCTTCAATAACTTTTTTCCATCGTCTCATAAAAACAAATATTATTGTAAAACCAACGAATCCGGTAATTACTCTAATTTGTGTTGCTGCAAAGGGATCGAAATCCTGCATTCCGTATTTGCTTAAAACCAATCCCGCTCCTTGTCCGACAGCACCCCCAAAAGCAAGTAGAATACCTAAAATAGGATATGAAAGTTTAATTTTATTTCTCTTCCCGCCTGCCGGACGGGCAGGATTTTCTTTTGTATTTTGAGTTTTAGATTTTCTATCCAGAATCACAATCATAATTCCCAGAATGGTTAAAAACATTCCCAATAAATTTTGAGGTGTTAGGATTTCGCCCATTAAGAGCCATCCAAAAAAAGCTGTAATTGGAGGTGTAAGAGACATGATTAACATGGAAATGCGAGATCCAATTACAACATACGCTTCAAATAATAAAAGATCTCCAATTACAAATCCTACAAAACCTGATAGTGACAACCATATCCAATTATGAGCCGAAGCATCAAATGGTATAAATGAACCACGGGTTACCTGACTGTAAATACCAATAAAAATGAAAGCCATAAACAATCTTATAAGGTTTGTCGACAACGATCCCACTTTTTTTCCTGCCGATTCAAATGCTATGGCTGTTATTGTCCAGAATACTGCTGTTAGTAAAGCAGCGTACTCCCCTAAATGTGATTGTAACATGATTTATAATTCTTTCCCAATTTATATTTCCAACAATATTTTATTATCGCTGAAAAAAACTTATTTTAGTTCAGATTTTAAATCTGATCAAAGCATTAGATATGAAATTTTAATTAAAGTTTAATAATGAACAGGAATTTGCGCTATTTGTTTATTATCCTTGGAGTTGGCATTGCCGGCTTTATTTTATGGTATTTTAAATCAATAGTTGCATATATTCTTATTTCTTCGGTATTTACTTTAATTGGACGGCCGATTGTTATATTTTTAAATAAATTACATTATAAAAAACTTAAAATTCCCAATGCTATTTCTGCATTATTAACTGTAGTTCTTTTATGGATTTTAATCCTTGTATTTTTTAGAATATTTATTCCTTTAATTGCGAATCAGGCAAGCGAACTTTCTAGTATTGACGCGGAGTCTGTCATGAGTAATTTGCAGGAACCAATAGATAAAATAGAAGCTCTATTTGTTAAATACAATTTAAACTCAAATAATAATCAATCGATGGATCAGTATTTAACCGAGAAGGTTATGTCTGTTTTAAACGTTTCGGTTTTATCAAACTTTTTCGGTTCTATCACTGGTATTTTGGGAAATATATTTATTGCAGCATTTGCTATTTCATTTATTACATTTTTCTTTTTAAAAGATAGAGGTTTGTTAAATGATGGAATATTATTACTTGTGCCTGATAAATATCTTGAAAAAGCAGAACATATTTTAATGTCTGTAAAAAAGTTATTAACAAGGTATTTTATTGGAATAATTGTACAGATTAGCGGTATTATTACGCTGGTATCCATTGGATTAACAATTGTTGGTGTTGATTTTTCGGATGCTTTGGTTATTGGTCTTGTTGTCGGGCTTTTTAATATAATACCGTATTTAGGTCCGGTAATAGGCGCAATCCTTGGATTAGTGCTGGGTTTAGCTACAA
>JAUVUS010000236.1 GCA_030600865.1 Bacteroidales bacterium
ATATTCTGGGATTAAGAGCAATGACTTTTGAGTTTTGGTTTGCTCTTTTTACAACTGCTGCTTTTGCTAATATGTTAGGTTTAAATATTTCAGCAACATTTAATTCTGCGGTTACAATATATATTATCATACCGCTTTTAATGATTCCGATGATGACATTAAGTGGAGCAATGTTCCCCTTTGATAAAATGAACAGAATAGTTGGGGGCATTAAGAAAGTACCACTTATCGCTGAATTTATGCCAACAAAATGGTCTTTCGAAGCTTTAATGGTAAATCAGTTTAAAAATAATAAATTCGAAAAAAACTTTTATGAAATAGAAAAACGTGAAAGCAGTGCCGATTTCAAACAAGTTTATTATATTCCTGAATTAGAAAATCGATTAATTTATATTGAAGATAACTGGTATAAGTTTGATAATGATAAAGAAGTAAAAGAAATAATAACTGAATATTTAAGATTACTTAAAACAGAACTCTCAAAAGAAGAAATCAGAACCGGAATTCCTTTAGAAGTTGGACATCAGCTAGACACAGTGCAGTTAAACGAAATTGTTGTAGGCAAAATTTCAGAGTTTGTTGATAAACTTTACTCCTATTACGGAACGATTTTTCAAAAAGCAAATAATGAAAAGGAAAATATTATTCGCTACCTGCTAAAGACAAATCCTGAGCTGTATAAAATGAAGCGTTCTGCTTTCCATAATGAAGGCGTTGAAGATCAGGTTAAGAAAGTTTTTGAAAAAAATAAGATTATACAATATAAGGATGAATTAATTCAACAAGTTGACCCGATTTACAGAGATCCGGATATTGAAGGATTCTTTAATTTTAGATCTCATTTTTACGCTCCAAGAAAATATTTTGCCGGCCAATACCATAATACATACTGGTTTAATATGATTTTTGTTTGGGTAATGTCTGCATTTTTATATATAACTTTATATTACAGCTTGCTAAAAAAACTACTTGATCTGCCAGAAAAGATTAAGTTTAAAAAATAATATTTCAAGATATTGAATATTTTTATATCTTTATACTATGTGTTAAATTTGCAATATAACTGAAAATCAACACTATTAAACATGAGCAAACGACTGATTTACATATTATTACCATTATTAATATTTGCAGCTTGCCGTTCAGATAAACAAAAAGATGTGGACTTTTCTAAAGAATTTGAAGTGCCTGACTCTGTGATATATGATGGAGAACTGGAAATTTCTGAACAAGCAATGGAAGATATTGTTCAAAATATTTCTTCACCTGTTGAAATAGCTGCATTAATAAAAGCTGTTGGCGTACCCTTTTCTAAAGATTATCTTGCTACAACTGATTTTGTTGATGACTATAATACAAGCTTTCAGAAAGCTATCGGCCTTGGAATTTTTGGTGCCGATTTGGGGTATCAGAATATGTATAATAAAACAGGTGGGGTAATTGATTATATCTCTGCTATTAGAACTCTTGCAGACGGAATTCGTGTCGGACAGTTTTTTGATTTTACTACCTTAAAACGTTTAGCCACCAATAATCAAAACCTGGATTCGTTAATGTATATATCTGTTCAGAATTTTAACCAGATGGATCGGTATTTGCGTGAAAACAACAGAAGTAATTTAAGTTCTTTAATTGTTGCCGGTGTTTGGATTGAAAGTATTTACTTATTAGGAGAAGTTATTAAAGAGGCACCAAACGCCGAACTTTCAGAAAAAATAGGAGAACAAAAAATTATATTAAGTAATTTAATGTTATTGCTAAAAAATTACGAAAGAGATCCATCGATTAAAAAGCTTATTGATGATTTATCTGAAATACAGGAAATTTATCGAGATGTTACTATTACGTACGAAAAAGGAGAACCCGAAGCAATAGAAGAAGATGGAATGTTAATTATCATACAAAACGACAAACAGTATATCGAAATTTCAAACGAAACATTGTTCCAGATTATTGATAAAACTGCTGAAATTCGCAATAATATAATACAATTGTAAATATGAGAAACATTTATATAATCTTTGCCTTATTTGCAATCATCTTATTAGGAAATAGTAATAAATTATCTGCCCAATCTGGTCAGGAATTAGTTGATATTTGTGGAATGATAGCCGGCGATGCTACCTATTTAAAAGATTTTCCAATTAAATTAGATGCAGCTAAACCCGGTGAGGAACAAGCTAAAGCAAGACACTCTATTGTATTAAGTAAAAATACACAATATCGCTTTTCTATTTGCAACTCAAAAGATTATCCCGGCGAAGCAATTATGCAATTATACGATAATAACAGATTACTTGGAACAAATTATATTGTAGCAACAGGAAAAAGCTATCCTTCTTTCGACTTTAAATGTACTACAACAGGAGTATATCATATGTTTATTTCATTTAAAGAAGGTGAGCAGGGTTTAGCTGTTACATTATTATCTTTTGTGAAGAGATTATAGCTAATTTAATCTATTTTAAGATAAAATAATAGCTCATTAATTAATGAGCTATTATTTGTATATACACTAATGACCCTATTAAAATCAATAAAATACCATTTAAATACCACAATTTTTTAGTAGCATAAAAATAATCGGTTAACAGAAATGAAATAGGAATACTCATCAAATAAATTATTTCATAAGTCACATTTTTAAATATCAGGAATAAGCCTAAGCTAATAAAAAATAACCACCAATTAATTTCAAAATATTTCCTGGTTTTAATTTTTCTCTTTTGATAATTACGAACAATAGTATAACTGGCTACAATTATAATAAGCACTAAAAATCCATAAAAAATATAATAAGAAAAATGAAGCGAGTAGAATATTTTTATTAAACTAAAATTGGCAATGAAATGATCAATTAACCCAACAAGTTCACTCTCTTCCAAGAATACGAAATAGAAAACAAAAACAAATAAATAAGGTGTTAAAAAGCCAAGTAAGCCAACAATCCATTCCCTGCCAATAAAAGGTCTTAGAATCGATAAAGAAATCCAAATAAGTAAAATAAATATGGCCAAAGGCCCCCAAAATAAAGACGCAATAGAAACAAAAAATCCTGCTAAATACAACCTGTCCAATGCGTACTCAGTTCGATAAGTACTAAACAGAAAATTTATTGCAATAAATATAAAAATGGCACCTATAATTACAGGATTCATCCTATGCAATTGTATAAAACTGCTTGAAATTATTACATAAAAAAAAGCCGGTAAATATGTTCTGTAATTAATTAAAATATGTTTTTTATTGAACTGAACCAGTAAGAATGCTTGTAATAGGACTAACAAAAATGTAATAAACAATGAAAGAAAAGAATTATACCGAATATTACCTGTGATAAACTCATAAAATGGCATATTAATACTATCGGAAGGAATAGTAATTGCTAAAGGATCAATAAATGAATAAAACCAAAGCAAAGTTCCTGATAGGATAATTAAAACAATTACAAATGGCTGGTTACTTTTTAAAATATTTGAAAGCATAATTATTATTTTAAATCAAACCCTATATCTTTTCTGTAGTTCTTGCCCTTGAAATCAATCATTTCAGCATTCTTATAACTCTTTTCAAGCGCATCAACCATATTTTTCCCGGAAGAAGATACTGCTATTACACGTCCTCCATTTGTAATAATCTCAGATCCTGAGCGTTTAGTCCCAGCATGAAACAAAATAGAATTGTTAACTTTTCCAATATTTTCAATTTTTTTCCCTTTTTCATAACTCCCGGGGTATCCTTCCGAAACTAACATCACTGTGGTACAAGCTTTATCGTCAATTTCAAAATCTGCTTTATCTAAAGTTTCATCAGCAGTATGCTTTAATAAATCAACAATGTCAGATTTAATTCTTGGGATAACAACTTCTGTCTCAGGATCTCCCAGTCGTGCATTATATTCAATTACGAAAGGTTTTCCTTTTACATTAATTAATCCAAAGAAAATAAAGCCTTTATATTTGATCTTTTCTTTAATAAGACCATCCATTGTTGGTTTTATTATCTTGTCTTCAATTTTATTTAAAAACTCTTTATTTGCGAAAGGTACCGGCGAAACAGCACCCATCCCTCCGGTATTTAATCCTGTGTCTCCTTCTCCAATTCGTTTATAATCCTTTGCTTCAGGTAATATTTTATATGATTTGCCATCAGTTATAACAAATACAGAAAGTTCAATCCCGTCTAAAAATTCTTCAATAACAACTGTAGCACTTGCATCACCAAACTGGCCATCGAGCATTTGTTCTAATGCCTCTTTTGCTTCATTAAGATCATCAATAATTAAAACACCTTTACCCGCTGCAAGACCATCAGCTTTTAAAACATACGGAGATGATAAGCTTTCTAAAAACTTTTTTCCTTCTTCTAAAGTTGTCTTTTTAAATGATTGATACTTTGCAGTTGGTATATTATATTTAGTCATAAAATCCTTTGCAAAATCTTTACTGCCCTCCAATATAGCTCCGGCTTTTACAGGACCTATTACAGATATATTTTTAAGCTTAGGGTCTAATATAAAATAATCACTAATACCGTCAACCAATGGTTGCTCCGGCCCCACAACAACAATGTCGATTTTTTTCTCAATAGTATGTTTTTTTATAGCTTCAAAATCCGACAATTTAATATCAATATTTTCGCCAACATCAGCAGTACCTGCATTGCCCGGAGCAATATATAACTTGTCAATTTTATCACTTTGACTAATTTTCCATGCAAGGGCATGTTCGCGCCCACCCGAACCTAAAAGGAGTATATTCATCTGTTTATAATTTTATTGGAAACAAAGATATTTAAAATTTAAAATTATAAATGCCTAAAATGAACTAAAATTATATAATGATTAATGTATATTGATAAAAAGGAAGCTTCTAAAAAACAGGCAACAAATAAAAAAAGCCCTTCCCGATAGCTATCGGGATAGGGACTTTTTAATATTCTAATATATTGTTTAGGCTCTAGTTTATTGCAACAATATCTTCTCTTTAAAGATAAACTGATTATTATAAATTCTAATAA
>JAUVUS010000301.1 GCA_030600865.1 Bacteroidales bacterium
GATTGGTCTGAGACCATCCAATAGAGACATTGCATAGAATAAGTAATAGAGAAATTGTCAAGAACGGATTACCTATTCGACTGTTTCGAATCATTTTGTCTCTTTTGAAGAGATAATAATTGATTTTTATCATGTCTATTTATCTAATTTCAAATAATGGGCTACAACGACAGCGGTATGAATTGTTTGGCATTTTATCACTCATTGTTATCAATTTACAGTAAACATAAACAAAAGCACTGAACCTCACAAACCTCTGACTGCCAAATTATTTATACCGCATGTTATAAATTGGCCGCCACAACAACCTTGTCAGTTTAATAATAATTATCAACGAAGTACAAAATTGTTTTAGTTTTTAGAAATAGCAAATTGCCTGATAAGGCAAAAAAGCAAGCTTTTTCGCAATTTATTGCAAATATGCTTGCTTTTTATAATATATGAATCATAAAAATGAGCTCTTGTATTTTAGATATCATCTAAACACGATCATATAGTTATTTAAAATAAACATTTATGTTACTCTAAAATTACTGACTTCAATAAGTTACTATACAATACAAAATAACAAACTTATAAATTTAAATATAGGTTTGTTTATGGTATAGAACATAGTTCGTTCTTAATTAGCAATTAATTTATTCAATAAGTTTTGCATTAAAGAAGAAATCCTTTTCCTTCAAAACAATAAAAATTGCAAACACAATCAATAATACTGTCTGTATAATTTTGCTATCAGGATGTGTGGAAAATATTTCATTAAAAAATCCTGCGGTAATATGAAAAATAATTGTAACTAAGATATTTCGATTTGTTTTATAGTATAGCCAATTCATTATTAAAACATAAGGAATAATGCTAACTAAAAAATTTACACCATATATCAATCCTGTTTCAACAAGATTGCTTTGATAATAGTCTTTAATAAGGGAAAGAGGCACATGCCATACACCCCAAAAAGCACCAAATATCAAAGAGGTTTTAAATAGATTAAATTTATTTCGTAAGCAATCAGTGCCATATGAGTGCCATGCTAACTCTTCTATAACTGGTGCGATTATTAGCAAAAACCACACAGGAAAAACTCCTGAAGAAAAAGTATAGTGTCCCGTAATTACGAACTGAGAAGCACTATGACCGAAAAGCAAAGATATGGCCTGAGCCAGCAAGATACTTACTAACATTAGAAAGACGGTTAAAATAAGATAGATTGGTTTTACAGATTTAAAATTGAAAAATCGATAATATAAATCTTTACGAAAATCGGATTCTTTGTTCATTAGCCAGAAAGCAACTATTACAGGACTTACTAATCCAATAAGTCCTATAATGCTGGCTAAATTCATATACAGTTCTTTTACTGGTGTTATATGGCTGATGTATCCCGCCGCAAACCAAAACATCCATGGTATTATTGTTGCTAAACTATAAAACAAAATGGGATGTTTGTAATTGATTATTGTCAGAATGCTATTTTTCTTTATTTCTTTCATATCCTGTTAATTTTTAAATGTTTGAATTGCCTTAATACACTAATATTTAAAACTCAATTTTATAACTAATAGATGGCACTAAAGATGTTAAGTAATTCTCAACTACCTTGTCTTCTTTATAGCTATATGCATAGTCATATTTTGTTGCACTTTGTGTAAGGTTTTTTATTTGTAACGCCCAAGTGCCCGTATATTTAGGTTTATTTTTGGTATATGTAATGGTTAAATCTACGTAATATGAAAAAGGATCTTTAGATTCAAAAGGCCGTGAATAATCATACTGCATCATTTGTACTTGTATCGATTCATTCTCAAGATATGGCGTTTGATATTCTCCCCCTAAAAGAGTTACTTTAGCATTAATTCCTAGTATATTCTTTTTGTCTTTTCTTGTTCCAATATAAAACTCTCGTCCATAAAGTGCGTTTAGTACAAAATTTCGATTATACACACTGTTTCGTTCTATTCCATCATCACCGCTATACTTCGATTTAAATAATGAACCGGTAATCATCCAATAATAATTATTATCTAGAAAACGTTCAAGAGTAAAATCTATTCCAATATTGCTTCCAGTTCCATTATTTATTAAAGAATCATTAAAAAACCAATTTTGTTTAAAATTAGTAAGAGAATAAGAACTATCTGGTATTACTGGAATATCTGACAGGAATTGAAAATAAGGTTCAATTTTCAAGCGCAGATTACTATTAATATGATAATCATAAGCAAGGATGAAGTGATCGGCTTTTGAAAAATCCAAGTTTTTATTTGGTTCTATAATACCTTCTGGGCCATTCTGTTTTGATAAATATATTTTTATGTCTTCAAGTTGACTGTGCCTTCCGTAACCTGCAGAAAAAGAGTGTTTATTATTGATATTGTATTTTAGTGATAAACGAGGTTCAATAGAATAGTTTTCATTTAATGCAAAATATTGTGCATGTACTCCGGCATTGATTGTAAAGTTATCGCTAATATTAAATCTTGACTGCGAAAATGCCTGAATTAATCCGCTATAACCCGATTCATTTACAGATTCTTGCATAGGTGAAATAAAATCCAGTGACTGGCTTACAACAACATCAAAAAACATGTGGTAATAATTTACACCTGTTCTGTTTGTATGTTGTGAACTAAATTTATGATTAATGAATGATGACAGGATATATTTTTGATTCTTAATATTAATTAACTCATTATCTCTAATAATCAAATCATCACCATTCCATTTACTATTAAAATTTTGATGATAAAATGTAGTCGATAAAGAAGAGTTAAGGTAAGTTTTATCATTCAAAATCATTTTATGAGTTAAACCCATAGCTGCGGGAATCATTTTTAATTCCTGTTCTTCCCGGTCTTCTTTAAACTCCCAATCTAAAGAATCTTTAACAGCTTTTTTACTGATTTTATCGTATCCACCGACTCCCCATAAAGAGAATATTCCGGCTTTTGCTGTTGGGAAGTTTAACTTAAATGATAAATCTTGATATTTAGGCATTTCTTGACCTGGAAATAAATTGTCTAATAATGCAAAAGTTGAATAACGGTAATTAAATAAGTATGTAGCTCTTTTTCCCTTTACGAATGGACCTTCAGCAGAAAAATCAATTCCCAACAATCCAGCCTGAAAGGTATACTCTCGTTTATCCATATTTCCTGTTCTTAATTTCATATCAAACACCCCTGCCAAGGCATTACCATACTCGGAAGGTAAGGCTCCCGTAAAGAAATCGGAATTAGTAAGCATTTGACTGCTAAAGATTGTTGTAAAACCTCCGCCCTGTACATTTTGACCACTAAAATGGCTAGGATTTGGAATTTCAACACCTTCGAGTCGCCAAAGCACACCTTTGGGTGCATTACCTCGAATAATAATTGAATTGTCGCCTAAATGAGTTGTGGTAACTCCTGCAAAAGAAGAAGCCATGCGACCGGGATCATCCAAGCTTCCGGCGTACCTTCTGGTTTCTTCAACAGAAAATGAGCGGGCACTTAAAGAAGCCATTGAATTTATAGGTTGATCCTTATTTACATGAGCTTTTATTACTACCTCATTTATCTTGTTAACTTTTTCGATTAATTCAATGGTAATACATTTCTCTTTACCACTATTTACAATTACTTCAGGAATAGTAACAGACTTATAACCAACATAACTTATTATGATATTGTATCTTCCAACCGGAACATTCTCTATACGAAAATAACCATCCATATCCGTGCTTCCTCCAATAATAGGATCTGTTCCCTGGATTATAATAGTTGCTCCGGGTAAGGAGATTTGTGAAGCATTATCAAGTACTCTTCCCTTGATTGTTTGACTGAATGTTTGGGCAGTAATAGTTCCTGCTGAAAGTAGCAGAAAACAAATAATTAATTGTAATTTATTTTTCATGATATTTAATATTTAAATTGAACTTTTAAAATTCTCATTTATTGATAAACATTATCCAGATAAGCACTATCATTATTATAATACTAATCATGCCTATTATCCAGAATAAGATTTTTTCCAACGTGTGATTTGTATTTTTTTCTGATTTCATAACTTTGATTTTTCAGACAAAGATGTGGTGGAAAGAAGTACCAATCGCCTGAGCCTATGCGATTGGACAAACAGCATGTCCAAACCTATAGGAATACTCGATTATTCCATTGTAATTCATCTTATTACATGATTTTATAGAAAAGTTAAAAAACAGGAATTTTATAGATCTGTATTTTAAATAGATCAGGTTTTAATATAAAAATGAGGATAGACGAATATTAAATATATCGAAAAAAAACAAAATGGA
>JAUVUS010000250.1 GCA_030600865.1 Bacteroidales bacterium
CAGATATATGGTCGCATTTTATATTGAGAAACTATTTGAAAGTCTTCGTCAGTAGGATATAATTTAGGTTTAAAAATACTATCGTCTGTAATTTCAGAAATCAATTCTATATTTCTTTCAATTTCATGTTTTCCATTACCAATTTCATGTTTAATCTTTCGTGTAAAAAGAAAAGAAAATGGATTTTTACTAAATCCAACTTTTATTTTACTGCCAGAAAATGCTGTTATTATTCCTGTTGATGCAAATCTTTGGAGGTTTATAACATAATCGTATTTTTTGCTTCGGATTAGTTTAATAATACGAAACAGGTTCTTTTTTTTCTCATTTTTCTTATCCCAAATCAAAAGATTTGAAATATAGGGATGATTTCTTAACAGGTTTTCATTCCCTTTACGTAATAAAAAATCAATTTGTGAATCGGGATAAAATTTATGCAGTTTTTCAATAATCGGGGTTGCTAAAATAACATCACCAATAAATGCTGTTTGTATAATTAAAAATTTCACCATATTTAAACCGCAACATTATATTCTCTTAAAACATCATTTAACGATGTTTTGAGATTTGTTGATTCTTTTCTTTTTCCAATAATTAATGCACAAGGAACCTGATACTCTCCGGCATTAAATTTTTTAGTTTGTGTGCCAGGAATAACCACCGATCTTGCAGGAACGTGGCCTTTATATTCAATAGGTTCAGAGCCCGAAACATCAATAATTTTTGTTGATTTTGTTATAACAACATTTGCACCTAATACTGCTTCTTTTTCAATATAAACACCTTCAACAATAATACATCTAGATCCAATAAAACAGTCATCTTCAATAATAACAGGAGCTGTTTGTACAGGCTCCAAAACCCCTCCAATTCCAACACCACCACTTAAATGAACATTCTTCCCAATTTGTGCACAAGAGCCAACAGTGGCCCAGGTATCAACCATGGTTCCTGAATCAACATACGCTCCTATATTAACATACGAAGGCATCATTATAACATTTTTTGCCACATAAGATCCGTAACGGGCAATTGCGTGTGGAACAACACGTACTCCCAGTTGATCATATCCTGTTTTTAAATCAATTTTATCGTGGAATTCGAATGGTCCAACCTTGGTTACTTCCATTTTCTGAATTGGGAAATATAAAATTACAGCTTTTTTTATCCACTCGTTTACTTGCCAACCGTTTTCTGTTGGTTCAGCAACTCTGATTTTTCCTTTATCAAGCAATTCAATTACTTCCCTTATAATGTTTTTTGTTGACTCATCCTTTAACAGGTCCCTGTTATTCCAGGCCTGTTCAATAATATTTTTATATTGTTCAGACATTTTTTTATTGTTAATCACGTTTTAAAGTAATCAGAATACGAAGATAACCAAAAAAAAGGATGCAAAAAAGATTAAACACAAGGCGAAATGGCATGGTTTTAATGTTTAAAATAATTAGAGAAAGTTAAAGATTGTTAAACATTCATGTGAGTCAAAGAATCATATTTTATATTTGTATTAAAAGGAAATATAATTAATGCCGGAAACCCTAAAAAAATATTCCTTATTTTTATTGATAAACCTGTCAATATTATCTCTTTTTGCGCAAGAGAGTGATAGCTTATATTATTTCTCAGGACAAGTGATAAGTAAAGAAGGGAAATATCCGGTTGCTCTTGCACATATAATTAATATTGATCAAGGTTGGGGTGTTGTTGCAGATACTTTAGGTTATTTTGAGATTTGGGTAACACCAAGCGACACTTTAAATATTTCTGCAATAGGATTTGATTATCTTGAATATGGTATAAATGGGACTAAGAAAGATTCATTAATTCGAATTTATTTACAAAGCAGATATTATGAAATTCCGGAGGCTTCAATTTCATATTTAGGTACATACAAAGATTTTGAATATAAGGTAATAAATTTAGAATTACCTGACATTGGAATTAATCCAGAGTTTAAAAAATTATTTAAACATGTGGAATTTCCACTTGTTATGGAACCTACAATTACTTCTCCTGCTTCGTTAATTTATAGTTTATTCAGCAAGGAGGCTAAAGCAATTAAGAAATACATAAAATTAACTAAAGAAGACAAAATTAAAGAAGAAGTGCATCTTCGATACAATGAACATATTATAAGAAATCTGACAGGATTAAGCGGCGAAGAAGCGTATGAATTTATAGAGTTCTGTGGTTTTCAGGATAAATACATTTTAAGTATTGATGATTATAATTTGTACTCAGAGATTGCGTTGCGATTTAAAGCCTTTAAAAAAAGTAAAGATGATTCGGAAAAATCTGAATGATTTTTTACATTAGCAGAAAACAACTAAAATGTCAACTTTAGCTCCACAATTTAGTGATATTAAGGAAGCACATAAAAGAATAAAGTCTTTAATCCATAAAACTCCTGTGCTATCTTCTAAAAGTATTAATGAGATTCTTAATATAGAGTTATCTTTTAAATGTGAAAATTTTCAGAAAGTTGGGGCATTTAAATTTCGTGGTGCAACCAATGCTGTGAGGCTTTTAAGTAAAGCAGAAGCTGAAAAAGGCGTAACAACTCATTCCTCAGGAAATCATGCTGCTGCATTAAGTTTAGCAGCAAAACAGTTGGGAATACCAGCCTTTATTGTAATGCCTGAAAATGCTCCGGAAATTAAAAAGAAAGCAGTTGAAGGTTATGGAGCAAAAATTACTTTTTGTGAATCAACTTTACAAGCTCGCGAAGCAACATTAAGTAAGGTTCAGAAAGAAACAGGAGCTACATTTATTCATCCATACAATAACTTTAATGTAATTTGCGGACAAGGAACAGCTGCCTTAGAACTTTTAGAAGATGTTCGTGATTTGGATGTAATAATAGCGCCCATTGGTGGTGGCGGATTGATGAGTGGAACAGCCATTTCTTCAAAGGTAATTAATCCTGATATTAAAGTATATGGTGCAGAGCCTTTAAATGCTGATGACGCTTTTCGTTCTTTTAAAAAGGGTGTTTTGATTCCTGCAGGGCGCCCAAATACAATTGCCGATGGTTTGTTAACTTCTTTAAGTCCTTTGACTTTTCAAATAATTCGTGAAAAAGTGGATGGAATACTAACAGCAAAAGAAGAAACAATTATAAGTGCAATGCGAATGATTTGGGAGCGAATGAAAATTGTCGTCGAACCATCGGCTGCAGTTCCTTTGGCGGTAGTAATAGAGAATAAATATTTATTTAAAGGTAAGAAAGTCGGGATTATTGTTTCGGGTGGCAATGTTGATTTGGATAATTTACCTTTCTAGTACAATCAGGCAGTACTGCCTGATGATTTTTATAAATAAACCATCAAACTTTAATCTTTTTTATTTAAATAAAATTCTCCGGTAACCGGGAAGTGATCCGAAAGCTTTACATTAGGAATATCAAAATTCACACATTTTATTTCTTTGCTGTGGAATATAAAATCAATTCTGAACGAAGGAAATTTACCCATATATGTAGTTCCAATACCTTTTCCTGCTTCTACAAACGAATCATTTAAATTCTGCTTCATTTTTCTATAAGAGTAAGATACGGGAACGTCATTAAAATCGCCACATACAACCACCGGATATGGCGAATTTTGAATGTGTTTTGATATTATTTCTGCCTGACTGGCTCTTTTAATAAATGCGTCACGCAGCCTGAAAGAGATGTCTTTTATTTCTTTTAATCTTTCGTCATCTTTTAAAACTTTACTGTTGGTAATAAATGAATAATTATTTTTGTTGAAACGAATGGATTGCAAATGATTATTGAAAATCCTGATAGTGTCTTTGTTTATTACAACATCTGTATAAATGCTTGAATTTGATGAATTGCTGAATTTAATTACGCCTCTGTTAACAATTGGATATTTACTTAATGTAGCAATTCCATAGTTATAATTTCTATTTTCAATAGTATAATCAATATGTGTAAGATATTTATTCTTTATGTTTTTCATAATTGAATTCTCACTAAGCTCTCCACTGTTTTGAGTAAAAAATTCCTGGAAACAAATAAAGTCAAATTCATTGGTGTTTATAAATTCAAAAATTTCAGGAAGTGTATTTTCGGTTTCGCTCCAGTTATATAAATCAAATAACCTTACATTAAAAGATAAAATGTTAAATCCATTTTCGGATATCTCAGTGTTTTTATTTTGTTTCTTTAAAGGGATTTGAATATAAGTTGCCAGGTAATTCCAACCAAGCAATATGGCTATTAATGGAATAATAAAGAGCTTTCTTTTTTTGTAAATCCAAAATATAATAAAAAGTGAATTAACAATTAATAGAAAAGGGTAAGCTAATCCAAAAAAGGCCAACAACCATATTTTTTCAGGGCTTATAAATACAGATAAATAGGAAAGTAGCAAAGCCCCGACAAAAATATAATTCAAATACTTTAATAAAGTGTAAATAATCGCTTTCAATTCAAATTTTATTTGATATTTAAATCTAATTTAGAATTAATGATTGAAAAATTCAAGTGAAGCTTAAATATTTTGACGGATTTTTTTATTTACTGTTTTTAAATAAAATCTCTTTTTCCTTTTTTGTCAGGCTGTCGTATCCTGATTTAGCAATTTTATCCAGAATTTCATCAACGCCTTTTTGTTTAGTTGCCTTATCCTTATTGTATTCGTAATCGCTTACAGGGCGTTTGTAGGTTACTTTAAATTTATCTTGCGGTTTAAATAATGAAAATATTTTATCCATAAAACGGTCAAAACCTTTCGTAATATTTTTGCCTTTACGTAATTGTGAAATGTATAAATAACCAAACAGTGCGCCTCCCAGGTGAGCAATATGTCCACCCGCATTTGATGAAGCAATACTCAAGATATCAAGCACAATAGAAAATGCAGCAATATATTTTAATTGAACAGGTCCAAAAAATAATAA
>JAUVUS010000214.1 GCA_030600865.1 Bacteroidales bacterium
GTATAGTTAATATAAAAAGAGAATAAAATTATATGATGTATAATGAATTTTTCTGAAAATGTGTTTTTGAATTTTCATGCACATCAGCAGATGCCAGCTGAAAATGAAATTGTTATACAAAGTTTATTTTTACAAAATAATCTTATCACTAAAAATAGTGATAAGATTTTTTTTACAGCAGGTTTGCATCCCTTGCATGCTGATCAGCTATCGGAAAGCAAAATTACAGAGCGTTTAGAAACGTTAATACAAAAAAAATCAATAATTGCTATTGGAGAAACAGGTTTGGATAAATTAAAGGGGGTGGATTGGGAAACTCAAAAAAAAGCTTTTATAGCTCATATTAAGATTGCTGATAAATACAATTTACCTTTAATAGTACATTCAGTTAAGGCGCATAATGAAGTTTTAAAGTTGAAAATAGAGTTAAAATCTAAAACTCCCTGGGTAATACATCATTTTAACGGGAGTAAGCAAATGGCAATGGATTTTATTAATCATGGATTTTATTTATCGCTATCTCATCATATAAATAATTCCGGTTCAAAATTAAGTGGCTATCTTGGTGAATTACCTGTCAATAGAATTTTTCTTGAAACAGATGATTTTAATATTAATATTAAGGATTTATATTCTGTAGCAGCAAAAAAGTTTAATATGAATACTGAGAATTTTAAAAAAAAATTAATTAATAATCTTAATAGTTTATTGAATGGGTAGTGAATACTGGCAAGAGCGAACAGAATTATTAATTGGAAAAGACAAAGTTAAGAAACTTAAAAATTCTCATGTTCTGGTTGTTGGATTAGGTGGTGTAGGGACTTATGCTGCAGAAAGCCTTTGCCGTGCAGGAATTGGAGAACTTACTATTGTTGATGGTGATCTTTTGCATCCTTCAAACAAAAACAGGCAACTTATTGCTTTAGAAAGTACAATGAATAAACCTAAAGCCGAAGTTGTTGGTAAAAGACTCCTTGATATAAATCCTGAGTTAAAGCTAAATATTATCCAGGAATATATTAAAGATGATCGAATGATTGAGATTTTAGATAAACCATTCGATTATGTTGTTGATGCAATTGATACCTTATCTCCCAAAGTTTTATTAATATATCATAGTTTACAAAAGGGTTTAAAAATTGTTAGCTCGTTAGGGGCTGGGGGGCGTTTGGATCCGACGAAAGTAATTATTAAAGATATTTCAAAATCATATAATTGCCGATTAGGATTATTTTTAAGAAAACGATTACGAAAATTAGGGATATCAAAAGGATTTAAAGTAGTTTTTTCTGAGGATAAAGCCGACGAAAATGCTGTAATAGTTGATGAGCCAGGAGAAAATAAGAAATCTACTGTTGGAACAATATCATATATGCCACCAATTTATGGCTGCTTTTGTGCATCTGTTGTTATTAGGGATTTAATTGGAGAATAAAAAAACATCCGAAGAAAATATACCTCGGATGCTCTAAGTCTTATTTATTTTTTTTACTCCAGGAATCTTTTAAAGGAACAGTTCTGTTGAAAACCAGGCTTCCCGGTTTTGAATCTCCTCTGTCAACACAGAAATAGCCTAATCGTTGGAATTGATATTTAGATTCCGGTTTTGCATCTTTCAAGCTAGGTTCTAATTTACATCCATTAAGAACTTTTAAAGAATCGGAGTTAATAAATTCTTTAAAATCTTTCTCTTTATGTCCTACAGGATCTTCATCATTAAATAAACGATCGTATAATCGAACTTCAGCATCAATAGCATGCTTAGAAGAAACCCAATGTAATGTACCTTTTACTTTACGTTTACTAGCTTCAGAGCCACTGCCACTTTTCGAATCAGGATCGTAAGTACAACGAAGTTCAGTAATATTACCCTTATTATCTTTAATTACTTCTTCGCACTTAATAATATATGCTGCTTTTAAGCGAACTTCTTTGTCAGGTGCTAAACGGAAAAATTTCTTAGGAGCATCTTCCATAAAATCATCCTGTTCAATAAAAATCTCACGTGAAAATGGCATCTCACGAGTTCCCATGCTTTCATCTTCCGGATTATTTTCAATTCTAAGCCATTCTTCTTTATCTTCAGGATAATTAGTAATAACTATTTTTAATGGATTTAAAACAGCCATAACACGTGGAGCTATTTTATTTAAATCATCGCGTAAGCTATGTTCCAATAAAGCTACATCAATTACATTATCGCGTTTAGCAACTCCTATTGTATCGGCAAACTTTCTGATTGATGCTGGAGTAAACCCTCTTCTTCTAAGTCCTGAGATTGTTGGCATTCGTGGATCATCCCAACCAGATACCAGATTCTCTTGAACCAGCTCAAGAAGTTTTCGCTTACTCATTATCGTATAACTTAAATTTAAACGAGCGAATTCAATCTGTCGTGGCCTAATAGTTCCTTCGGTATATAGATGATTTAGTAACCAATCGTATAATGGGCGATGTACTTCAAATTCTAAGGTACAAACCGAATGAGTTATACTTTCAATATAATCTGACTGCCCGTGTGCAAAATCATACATCGGGTATATACACCATTTATTTCCCGAACGATGATGTTCCTTGTGTAATATCCTGTAAATGATAGGATCGCGCATGTGCATATTTGGCGATGCCATATCAATTTTTGCTCTTAAAACCCGTTCTCCGTTTTTAAATTCTCCATTTTTCATTCGGGTGAAAAGATCTAGATTTTCTTCAACGGAACGGTTCCTGTATGGACTTTCAGTTCCCGCTTGCGTGGGTGTGCCTTTTTGTTTGCTGATTTCTTCAGAAGCCTGATCATCAACGTATGCGAATCCGGTGTTGACTAACTTTAAGGCCCATTCGTACAATTGATCAAAATAATCTGAAGTGAACCTGGCTTCGCCCTCCCAGTTAAATCCAAGCCAATTAACATCTTCTTTTATTGATTCAACGTATTCTACTTCTTCTTTTTCAGGGTTTGTATCATCAAATCGCAGGTTTGTTTTTCCATTGTATTTTTGAGCAAGACCAAAATTTAAACAGATTGATTTTGCATGACCAATATGTAAATATCCATTTGGTTCAGGAGGGAACCGGGTACATACCACGCTATTGTTTTTGTTGTTTTTTAAATCTTCTTCAATAATACTTTCAATAAAGTTTAAAGATTTTTTTCCTTCTGTTTCTTTGTTTTCAGTTCCCATGAAAAAATTAAATTTAAATTTTGCTCATTATTTTTTTGAACTTACAAAAGTACAGGATTTTATCCAATGCTGTACAAATTGTATTAAAAAATATGTAAAACTGATTTTATAAACTTAAATTTGAAATGAATTAAAATTTTGAAACGAATGGGACTGATAAAAGTTGAGAATATGGAATTTTACGCTTATCATGGGCATTTTAAAGAAGAGCAGATTGTAGGAAACCGTTTTCTTGTAGATTTATCTATTGAAACAGACATGCAGGTTCCTGCAAAGTCAGATGATTTAAATGATGCGTTAAATTACCAGGTGGCATATAGTATTGTTAAGGAAGAGATGCAAATAAAATCGCATCTGTTAGAACATATTGCCGGTCGAATATTAGATTCTTTATACCATAATTTTAGTACTATTAAAAAAGCTACGGTTAAAGTTTCTAAAATGAATCCACCTATGGGAGGTAAGATGGATCGTGTTAGCGTAACTCTGAGTCGTTAGGATTTGGTTGTTAGCTTTTGGCTAAAGGCAAAGAGCTAATTGCTAAAAGCTTTCTAAACAAGGCAAAACAGTGAAAAAATAACTGAAAGGCAGAAAAAAAGATAATTAAGTTAAAGTTTGTAGATTTTTTTCTACTTTTGCTGTCCGAATAAAAACGGTCGCGTGGCCGAGTGGCTAGGCAGCGGTCTGCAAAACCGTCCACGGCGGTTCGAATCCGCCCGCGACCTCTAATTAAAATTGCAAAGCACTGAAAATCAATATGTATTTTCAGTGCTTTTTTGTTTTTGGAAACATACTGGAAACATTAAAGACTTTCATTTATTCTTTTACAACAAATTTCACCTTAGATTTTTTACTTTCTCCGTAAGGAAAAATGAAAACAAATGCATTGTAAGTACTATTAAAAAAGTGATATTTAAATTTTGTACTGCCATTTTCTGTTTTATAAATTAACTCGCCTGTTTTTTTGAATCTCCTTCCATGATAATAGTCCTGTACAAATGGCCACGTATATCCCAACTTGCCATTCCATGAAATTTCACCAAACTCTTGTGAAAAGCTATTTGATCGAAAATAATTCCTTACTTCACACATTGGAGCAATTCCTTTTAAAGATATGTTTTCTAGGACGAGTAAAGCACATTTGCTTTTAGAATATTCTACATAACGTCTTATAGTAGCATGATTAGAAGCACCAAATTTCTTAGCAAGGTGCATAGGAGATTCAATACTTAAAGGTAGTTTTTTTATCTCTGTTAGAAATCTGTCTTGTTGAAATAACATCGTAGAAGCAAAATAATTCGCTTCTGCCTCAAAAGACTCTTTGACACTAGGATCTAGAGTTAAATCATTATCTAAGTATTTAAGAGTTTCTTTTTGCCAAGGAATTACAGAATGGCCACATTCGTGTAATTTAACAAAATTTTGTCGATTATGACTTTGACTCAAATCAAGATAAATAGTTTTTGTTTCGCGATCTAGCAACCCCCTAATTTTTTCCAATGCAGTTTTTAATGTATCTGACATTTGAGTTATGAAATCCGAGCTTGTGTCGGATAGGTCAATATTTTTATCGATATTTAATTCTGCATATTCAATTATTATATCAATTGGAGTCGGATAGATATCAAATGCTTTACTTGCTTTTAATATTTCAAATGAAATT
The DNA here is from genome assembly GCA_030600865.1 of Bacteroidales bacterium. Lineage (GTDB taxonomy): Bacteria > Bacteroidota > Bacteroidia > Bacteroidales > UBA12077 > UBA12077. The sequence continues at coordinate 4,846 of JAUVUS010000214.1, forward strand.
TTATCAATATCCTTTTTAGTATTGGCATCAATCATTCTTTTTTTTATATTTAAGATACTCAATAAAATCTAAAACCTCTTTTTCTTCATCAGCATTTAATTTGTCAGCATAAAACGCTATTTTCTTCTGCGCCACAGTTTGTTCTGTTTTTTTCTTTTTTACAATTATTCCAGCAGCAGCCAATAATGTATCAAGCTCCATTTCGTAAACGTTTGAAAGTTTGTATAACATATTAGCAGAAGGATTTTTTATTTTATCATTTTCCAACTGGCTGAGATAAGGATTAGATATTCCTGTGGATTCTTCAACATCTCGTAGAGTTTTGTTTAATTTCTCACGAGCACTTTTTAAGACCTGTCCTAGTGTTTCCATGGTTTACAAAGTTTTTTGGTGAGACAAATGTAATAATAAATCTAAATATACCAAATAAAAATCTAAATATCAAATAAAATTA
>JAUVUS010000192.1 GCA_030600865.1 Bacteroidales bacterium
ACTATAAAGCGAAACTTCGATTTTTATGAGTCCAAAACTGTTCATGAATCATCATTATCCCCTTGTATTCATAATATATTAGCAGCAAAGTTAGGATACAAAGAAAAAGCTTACGATCTATATCTCCGCACGGCGCGATTAGATATTGATGATTATAACGATGAAGTTAATCAGGGTTTGCATATTACAAGTATGGCTGGGACGTACTTGTCTATTGTTGAAGGCTTTGGAGGTATGAGGTTAAAAAATGAAGAATTATATTTTAATCCATTCATCCCTGAAAAATGGAAATTATATTCGTTTATAGTAAAATACAAGGGAAACCATATAAAAGTTGAAGTTACAAAAGAAAAAATTGTTGTCATAAATCAAAACGGAGAAACTGCCAAAGTATTTATCCGTGGTGTAGAATACAACATAAAAGAAAGAGAATCAATAGAATTTTACTGTAATTAAATTAAAAAAATAATGAAAAAAATTACACTTGTTTTTTTAACTGTTGTTATAGCTTTTACAAGCTGTATAAAGAATAACACTGAAATTCCTGAAAATTCAGAAATGTATGAGTTTGCATCACCTGTTTATGCAAGTGAAGAAGGAACTGATATATTTCTTGATGGTTATTTCAAAAAAACTGATTTAATAGATTCTGTTACTATTATAAATTATACTACCGATCTGACAGAAAATAAAAAATGGTTAAAAATCTCACCATCAGAAAATGCAAGAGCAATTGAAAAACTAACGATTTGGATAAATAGTTATTCATATTCACTTGTAATATTGCTCGATAAAAAAGTAGAATATACAATTCAATTTGATCCAAAAGGGAAACAATATAAATCGGTACAAGTTGCCGGAAATATAAATTCCTGGACACCTGGCGAAAATTTTATTTTCGAAGACAATATTTGGAAATATAAATTAAAACTGGCACCTGGTAAATATCATTATCAACTGGTAATTGATGGAGAATGGATTTTAGATCCTGTAAATCCAATAAACGAAAGTAATAATATAGGAGGATTTAATTCTGTATTAACTATTGATGATCCGAATGTTAATGCACCTAAACTTTTAACCGATAGTTTTTCTAATGACCAAATTAATATTAATCTATCAGGCAATGTTAACTCAATAATTGCTCTTTGGGATAATTTTTCAATTCCAACAAAAATTATTGAAAATAAAATTCAAATCACAATTCCGAATATTGCTAAATCAAAAGAAAGATCTTTTATAAGAGTATGGGCATGTAATGAAAATGGATATTCCAACGATATTCTTGTTCCTTTGAATTATGGAAAAGTAATTTCTGATATCTCCGAAATAAAACGTACCGATAAACATGCACAAGTTCTTTATTTTATGCTTGTAGATCGATTTAATAACGGGAATAAAGAAATAGACGATCCTGTTGATGATCCGGAAATTGCCGAAAAGGCTAACTACATGGGAGGAGATATTCAAGGGATTACAGAAAAAGTAAATGATGACTATTTTTCTGACTTAGGAATAAGTATGATATGGCTTTCTCCTATAACTCAAAATCCACTTGGAGGTTATGTTGAGTATCCTGCACCTCATAGAAAATATTCAGGTTACCATGGATATTGGCCAATAACATTAACAACTATCGACCATAGGTTCGGCAACTCTGATGATTTACATACTTTAGTTGATGTTACACACAAAAATGATATGAATATCATACTGGACTATGTTTCAAATCATGTTCATGCGGAAAACAAGATATACCAAACACATCCTGAATGGGCTACAACTCTTGATTTACCTGATGGTACAAAAAATATCAGAATTTGGGATGAGCATAGACTTACAACATGGTTCGATACTTTTCTACCTACTTTAAATTTTGATATTCCTGAAGTTGAAGAATTAATGTCTGATTCGGCTAAATTTTGGATCGACAATTATAATGTTGATGGATTTAGACACGATGCGACCAAGCATATTCCTAAACCATATTGGAGATCTCTAACGAAAAAACTAAGAGATGGAACTAACAAAGAATTCATTTTCCAGATTGGAGAAACTTTTGGAAGTCGGGAACTAATCAGAAGTTATGTTGGTACAGATATGTTAGATGGTCAGTTTGATTTTAATCTATATTTTGATATGCGAAATAATTTTGCCCAAGAATCAGAACCTTTATCAAGCCTAACAGCATCACTTAAAGAAAGTCTAAAATATTATGGACATCATTCTCTAATGGGTAATATTACCGGAAATCATGATTTACCAAGATTTATTACATATGCCAGTGGAGCTTTAAGATTTGATGAAGATGATAAAGAAGCAGGATGGAATCGAGATATTCAGATTAAGGATACAGCCGGATATTACAGACTATTGCAAGTAACTACTTTTATAAATACGATTCCAGGCATTCCGGTAATATATTACGGCGATGAAATAGGTATGCCAGGAGCTGGAGATCCAGATAACAGAAGGCCTATGAAGTTTGACAACTTAACAAAACTTGAAAAACTTGTTAGAGATAATACAAGTAAAATAGTTAAGTTACGAAGAAATAATTTAGAGTTAATTTATGGCGATATCATTATTCTGTACTCCGACAATGAGAGTTTAGTTTATGCAAGAAAATATTTCGACGAAGTAAGTATTATAGCCTTTAATAAAAGTGGTCATAAAAAGGATATCACAATTGATTTGCCGGAATCTTTAAACTATAATGTTTGGAATTCTAACTTCGAAAACAATTATATTTTTAATGAAGAAAATCAACTAATTTTAAACTTAGAAGCTTTATCTTATGAAATTCTAAACAACAATTAGGAAGAGAGTTTATTTGAACCAAAGAAAACGGCCCTTATATTTTTAAGAGCCGTTTTTTATTTTTATAAATAATATTTAATCTCCAAAACTAATTCCAACACCTCGCGCATTTATCATTAATGCTGTATCCGAAGTTACTAAATTTGGCTTTTGAATAGCTTCCTTAAGTGGAACAGATGTAATATGTGGATGACGATATGAAACCATTTCTCCAAATTTACCCTCCAATACCATTTCAAAAGCATGCACTCCAAACTGTGTTGCCAGAACACGGTCGTAAGCAATTGGAACTCCTCCACGTTGTATATGACCTAATACTGCTTTACGCATATCATGCTTAATTCCAGCTTCTTTTAACTCTTCAACAAGTCTGGAAGCAGCACCAGATAATTTAGCATTCCTATATCCTATTTCATCATTTTTTTCTTTTGAACTCTCCTTGCCAATAGCACGAGCACCTTCAGCAATTACTATTATTGTAAATCCACGATCTCTTCTAAACCTATTATTGATTTTTTCAAGAACCTTGTTAACATCATACGGTATTTCGGGAATAAGGCAAATCTCAGCACCACCTGCAACTGCAGCATTCATAGCAATCCAGCCTGCATCGCGCCCCATAACTTCAAGAACCATAACTCTATTATGACTGGCCGCAGTAGTTACTAATTTATCAACAGCTTCAGTAGCAATCTGAATAGCAGTTTGATATCCAAAAGTGGTATCAGTTGCCGATAAATCATTATCAATAGTTTTCGGAACACCAATTATATTTAATCCTTTTTCATATAAGGCCTGTGATATTTGCTGTGAACCGTCACCTCCTATATTTATCACGGCATCAACACCCATATACATAAGTTTACGAATCATTTCCTCGGAACGATCAACAGTTGACCATTTTCCATCTTTATCTTTTATTGGCCAGGCAAAAGGGCCCCCTTTGTTTGTAGTCTCAATAATAGTTCCTCCCCGGAAATGAATTCCTGCTACAGCTTGTTCATCTAATATCTTAATTTCTGTAGGTTCCCACAAAATTCCATTAAAAGCCTGAATGCTTCCTATAATCTCCCAGTCTCTCTCTTGAGATGCTCTTTTTACAATTGCTCTTATAACAGCATTTAATCCAGGGCAATCTCCACCCGCTGTTGCAATTAAAACACGTTTCATTATAATTTCTTTTATTTGATTATTAATTAATTTTAACTAGGGAAGAAAATGCTCTATTCTCTTTAATTAGTCTGCATTCCATGCAATTTTTTGCTTTTAATTTATTATCTTTAAAAAGCAAAATAAGTAACGGTAAAAATAACAAAAAGCTTGATTTATCACAATTTTAAGACCTTAATATTATAAAAATTCAAACTTATTTAATATGAAAACACAAAAACTGACACTTAAAGCCAGAACGTTGATAATCTACATCTTAACCTTAACTTTGTTTATAGCATGTAAACCTGCAACAAACAATCAAGAAAAAAACACTGAATATCAAAAGGTTAAACAGGTAGAATGGAGTAAGAATCTAAGTATATATGAAGTTAATATAAGACAATATACTCCTGAAGGAACCTTTAATGCCTTTGCTGAACACTTACCTAGATTAAAAGAATTAGGAACTGATCTTTTGTGGTTAATGCCAATTCACCCGATTGGAGAAAAAAACAGGAAAGGAACAATGGGTAGTTATTATGCAGTAAAAGATTATTACGGTATTAATCCTGAATTTGGAACCGAAGAAGATTTTATAAATCTGATCAATAAAATACATGAACTAGAAATGTATGTTATAATTGACTGGGTTGCAAATCATTCAGCCTGGGATAATGAGCTAATTAATAAACATCCGGAATGGTATAAAAAAAATGAAGAAGGTGAAATTGTACCTCCTGTACCAGATTGGACTGATGTAGCAGGTTTCAATTTTGAAATTCCTGAAATGCAGGATTATATGATAGATGCATTAAAATACTGGGTTAAGGATTTTAATATTGATGGTTACAGGTGTGATGTTGCCGGAATGGTTCCTGTTGAGTTTTGGAATAATGCAAGATATGAACTTGATAAAATAAAGCCGGTTTTTATGCTTGCCGAAGCTGATGAACCTGAATTACACGAGTATGCCTTTGACATGACTTATGCATGGACGATGCATTTTCTATGGAACGAAATCGTTGAAGGGAAAAAAACAGTTGATGATTTAATTAATCAATACGAAACTGAAAAAACTAAATACAATTTATCCGACTATAGAATGAACTTTACCAGCAACCATGATGAGAACTCGTGGAAAGGAACTGCCATTGAACGATTAGGAGATGCAACAAAAGTATTTGCTGTTTTATCGGTTACGGCTCCGGGAATGCCCGTGACCTTGACCTTGTGGTTCCTCACGGGGCGAGCACTCTGCTGTGCGACGGGTACGAAGCCACCTGTCTCGCGCAGGCCCTTGGGGATGAGACCACCGAGGCCGTGGCCACGGTTTTCAAGCCCTATGTCGGGCACATGCTCGCCGCCAGTGGGATCATCGAAACGATCTGCGCCCTGCTGGCCGTGAGGCGTAAATGTGTACCGGCCACCCTGCACTCGCGACCGGACAAGGTGCAGCTGCCGGTTCCACTAACCACCGTGGCGGTGAACCGCCCAATAGGGACGGTTCTCAAGCTATCGACCGGGTTCACCGGCCACGATGCCGCATCTCTGTTTCAGCAACCGTGACCGTTCACGGCACCGGGGGCGGTCTCTCCGCCGGTCCGCGGGAATAACTA
>JAUVUS010000219.1 GCA_030600865.1 Bacteroidales bacterium
ATGGAAGGATTATATGAAGGATCCGAAGGAGCTGGTCTTATTCTGCTTGGCATGCCAACTCCGGGAAAAGAAATTAATGATGGAAAAGATGATTTTATTTTTAAGTTTGAGATTCCAAAACTGTTGTCATTTCTTGGGTATAGAAACGTAGACGCATTTGTGCCTGGTGTAAAAGATATAGTTGAAGGAGGATTCGAATACGAAGATAAAAACGGAGAAACACAGATTGCAATATCCGCTCTGGAAAAAATTGAAAAGGGAAAACTGGCAATTAATTCATTATCTGATTATAAAAAAGCTAAAAAATCAGAAGATGTAGTTAAACAAGAAGAATCTTTAATAATTTTCAGAGAAAACTTTAAATATTTTGGATATGGATTTTTAAATGATCCTAAAAGTATTATTCCAAATGTCCCGATAACATTTTATAGCTTCCACATTATGGTTGCTCTGGGATTCTATTTTATTCTGCTATTTGCACTGGTATTATTTTTTATTTTTAAAGGTAAGCTGATTGAGATAAGATGGCTTTTACGTCTGGCAATAATTACTGTTCCTCTGGCTTTTGTTGCTTCATTATCTGGTTGGATTGTTGCGGAGGTTGGCCGTCAACCATGGACAATTCAGGATCTTTTACCTACTATTGCTGCAGTTTCACAGATTGATGCAAGTGCTGTTCAAATAACTTTCTGGTTGTTTACTTTTGTGTTTACCGCATTACTTATTGCTGAGTTGAGGATAATGTTTAAACAAATAAAAATCGGACCTAAAGAAGGAGGACATTAAAATGTTTGAAAGTTTATCACATTTAGTATTACAACAATATTGGTGGGTAATTATATCACTATTAGGGGCTATATTAGTTTTCTTATTATTTGTTCAGGGTGGTCAAACACTTATTTACACTTTAGGAAAAACCGATATGGAACGTCGTCTCCTGATAAACTCATTAGGTCGAAAATGGGAATTTACATTTAGTACTCTGGTAACATTTGGAGGAGCATTTTTTGCATCTTTTCCATTGTTTTATGCTACAAGTTTTGGAGGAGCTTATTGGGTTTGGATGTTAATCCTTTTTGCATTTATTATTCAGGCTGTTTCGTATGAATTCAGATCAAAGCCAAATAATTTTTTAGGCGCAAAAACATACGAAGCTTTTCTTTTTATAAACGGAGTATTGGCAACAATTTTATTGGGAATAGCTGTAGCAACATTTTTTACGGGTTCTGAATTCTCGGTAAATGAAATGAATTTCTCAAAATGGGAGGGTGCTGCAAGAGGACTGGAGTTAGCGTTAAATCCACATAATCTTTCATTAGGATTAGCTATATTCTTTCTGGCCAGAGTTCTTGCTATCCTTTATTTTATGAATAATATTGATGATGAAAATATCTTTAGCAGATCGAAAAAGCAATTAATTTATAATGCAATTCCTTTTCTTGTATTCTTTTTGGTTTTTGTAATATGGTTAATGTTTATCAATGGCTTTGCTTATGATCCTGTAAGTAAAAAGGTTTCATACGAATCTTATAAGTATCTGCATAACTTTTTACAAATGCCATTGATATTGATCATATTCTTATTGGGAGTTGTTTTAGTTTTACTTGGAATCGGCAAATCGATATTCACAATTTGCACAAAAGGTATTTGGGTTGCCGGAGCAGGAACAATAATGACTGTTTTAGCCTTATTTTTATTAGCAGGATTTAATAATACAGCATTTTATCCATCAACATTTGATTTGCAAAGTTCACTTACCATTGAAAATGCATCGTCGAGTAAATATACGCTTAAAGTTATGACTTATGTTTCTTTAATGGTACCATTTGTTATTGTTTATATTTGGTATACGTGGAGGTTAATGAATAATAAAAAGATTGATGCAGATGAAATGAATGAAGATATTCATATTTACTAAATGATAATATTATGTATTTAACAGAAATAATTTGGTTAATTGTTTGGCCTGTCCTGATTTGGATAAGCTACAAGCTTTCGGTATTCGCAATAAAAAAAATTGAGAAGAAATAATATATAGAATTCTTCAAAGACAAATTAATCCTGTCAGGTTTTTAAAACCTGGCAGGATTTGTTGTAAAATAAATACTGAAATTCTCTATCTTTAACCAATATTAATGAATGGAAATGACAAAACTCAAAAGTATATCAAAACTAAATAAATGGTTCGATGGTTTAAACGAACCATTAATCATTGCAGGTCCGTGTAGTGCAGAATCAGAAGAACAAGTTATGCAAACCGCTAAAGAAATTGCTGCTTTGGGGAAGGTAAAGGTTTTTCGATCTGGTATTTGGAAACCACGTACCCGCCCGGGTAATTTTGAGGGTGTTGGTGAGGAAGGATTGCTCTGGTTACAACAGGTTAAAAAAGAAACAGGCCTTTTAACGACAGTCGAAGTTGCAAATCCTGAGCATGTCGATTTAGCTATTAAATATAATATTGATATACTTTGGATTGGTGCCAGAACAACTTCTAATCCATTTTCCATACAAGAATTAGCCGATCACTTAAAAGGATATGATAAACCGGTTATGGTTAAGAATCCTATTAATCCTGATGTTAATCTTTGGGTAGGGGCATTGGAGCGATTTCACAAAGCAGGCATTAATAAATTAGCTGCTGTTCATCGCGGATTTTATCCATTTGAAGCTACTTCGTTGCGGAATATTCCAAAATGGGAAGTGCCGATTGAACTAAAAAGTATTTGTCATAATTTGCCAATAATATGTGATCCAAGCCATATTGCAGGCAATACAGAATATATTGCAGAAATATCGCAAAAGGCTCTTGACCTTAACATGGATGGTTTAATGATTGAAACACATTATAATCCAACAGTTGCTTTAAGTGATATGAATCAGCAGTTAACTCCACAGCAACTGGGAAATCTCCTTGATAATCTAATTTTTAGAACAACATCAACAAAAGATGAGGATTTTGCCGGCATTCTGGACACACTGCGTAATCAAATTGATTCTATTGATCAGCAAATGCTTGAGCTATTATCTCAAAGGATGAATATAGTGGAGGAAATTGGTAAATATAAAAGCAAAAATGAGGTTACTATACTACAACTTCGTCGTTGGGAGAAGATACTGTCTACAAGATTAAAACTGGGTAAAAGCTTAGGCTTGTCAGAAGATTTTGTAAAAAATTTACTCCAGCTTGTACACAAAGAATCTATTCAACGACAAACCGAAGTAATGAATAAGTTTACTTCTTCAAAAAATAAAGAATAATTTCTATTAAGTATTCCTGCCAGACGGCAGGTTGGTTAGGCATTTTAAACTTCAGGCACTTAGAAGTTATTTTACTTCCTTAAGAGTATAATCAAATCCTTCCATAATTGGATTCGATAATATTTTATTACAAGCTTCATTAATTCGTTCCATAGCAACTTCTTTGCTTGCAGCTTCAATTCCCAAAGTAATGTGTTTCCCTATTCGAACATTCGAAACTTCGGTAAAACCAATATTTTTCATACTATGACTTACAGCTTTTCCCTGAGGGTCTAATAAAGCTTTTAGAGGCATTACGTTAATTTCTGCAATAAATTTCATAAGTATATTATTAATTAATGTTAAAAATCCAGTTGTTAATAGCTGATAATAAAATGTATATTATAATGATAATCGGAATAGCTATCGTATGCAATGATATTAATAAAATTACAGATAACACAATAAAAATATATCGAATTTTATTTCCCTGAAAACCTAAATTTTTAAATTTTAACGAAAACATTGGGAATTCTGTAACAAGCAATAAAGAAAATAAAATTACTAAAACTGACAATACATATTTGTTTTTCAAAACTGCAAGTAAAAAATCATTTGTGGTAATTACACTAACTAAATAGAGGGAGACAAAAAATATTGCATTTGCGGGAACGGCGAGTCCAATAAAACTTTCCGTTTGCCTTTCGTCTACATTGAATTTTGCTAATCTTACACCCGAAAGAATTGCAATAAAAAACGGAATTAATAAAAACAGAATTTCAGTTATTGTTAGATTTTCAATTGGAGGTAAGTGAACCGTTTTGAATAATGAAATCTTCATCAGATGGAAAACAATAACTGAAGGAGCAATACCAAAGCTTACTATATCAGCTAATGAATCTAATTCTTTTCCAACAATTGAATATGCTTTTAATAATCGAGCAGACATCCCATCCATAAAATCAAAAAAAGCTGCTAAGAATATCATATAAACTGCTAAAAGCATATAACCTTCAAAGGCCAGAGCAATTGATATGCATCCTGACAATAAATTTAATGAGGTTATAGTATTGGGAATGTGTTTTTTTAAACTGACAAGCATAGATAATTTAGCTTAGTGAATAACAATATTTTTTACAAAAATAAGTTAAAAAATATAGTTTGATAAATATTTTATTAATTACTAAGTTTATCGACAGAAAAAAGTTATTGTATACCGGATTTATAATAATATTGATGAGGCGAAGGATTTTAATACCAGTTTTACTTTGTATAGCTAATATTACTTATAGCCAAACAGCTAAATATAGTAATGAGTTTCTATCTATTGGTGTTGGAGCAAGAGCTTTAGGTATGTCAAATGCTACTGTAGCTAACGTTAATGATGTAACTTCAGGGTATTGGAACCCTGCAGGATTAACTATGTTACAAAATGATTTTGATGCCGGTTTAATGCATACTGAGTATTTTGCCGGAATTGCCAAGTATGATTACCTCGCAGGTGCAATGGCTTTGGATACCAATAGCTATTTGGGAGTAACAGTAATCCGATTTGGTGTTGATGATATACCCAATACCACAGATTTAATTGATGGTGACGGAAATATTGATTATGACAGAATTTCACGATTTTCAGCAGCCGATTATGCTTTGTTATTAAGCTATGCCCGAAAAACTAAAATCCCGGATTTATCTTACGGGGCTAATGTTAAAATAATTTATCGAAGTATAGGAAAATTTGCTCATTCCTGGGGTTTTGGACTTGACCTGGGTTTGCAGTATAAATTGAATGACTGGAGGTTTGGTGCAATGGCTCGTGATATAACTTCAACGTTTAATGCATGGAGCTTTAACGAAGAGGAATTAATTATTGAAGTTCAGGATTCGGTATTTAATTTTGCTCCGGATAATTCGTTAGAAATAACATTACCAAGATTATTGCTTGGAGTTTCGAGAGAATTCCTAATTTATAACAAGTTTAAAGGATTAGTAGAGATGGATTTGGACTTTACCTTTGATGGTCAGCGTCATGTGCTAATTGAAGG
>JAUVUS010000185.1 GCA_030600865.1 Bacteroidales bacterium
GGTAGCTCCGCTACCTACAAGACAGCTAAAGAATAATTTCCTAACCTCCGGTTGTAAATTACTTTATCATCTATTTTCAAATCTCTGCGTTCGCCAAACGGAACTACGTTTACGATCTCATTATAAACAAGCCGCATTCAGATATTCAGCATCCTCAAAATTCCATTTTAATTTGAAAAGTAAATAACTCTTTGAAACTTCTTTTCACTTTTTGACACTTATTTCAAGCATGATAAATTAATCACATTCTGATAATTAAATTACATTTAGTTTCAGTAACAGGTTGATACAGTAATTAAGAAAATAGCTTTTGTAAGTATGATAGAAAATTGTTTTAGTTTTTTTGCCGACCCACTTTTGTTCGCCGTAGGCGAACAATTTGGATAACCCACCACACATTTAAACACATCCCGGAAAATCGGGAAGAGTTTAAATTTTACTAATAACAAAATCCTTATTTATAAATTCGTTCCAAGTTTAACTCCTTTAAGTTGTTGATCTCACTACGCTCGGCTCAAGCTTAAGTTCATAATGCATAAACCGTTATTTTTTTTAATTTTTGCTCAACCCAAAACTTTTTACTAAATTTAGTTTTTATTAAATTTAAACCCATGCCTAAAAAATTATTAATTATACTTTTCCTGTTTCTCTCCAATCTGTTACTTGCACAAGAATGGAGCGAACCTGTTAATATTTCAAATATGGAAGGCACCGATTATTATCCTGACATAACTGTTGGACAGGACGGAACTATGCACTGTGTTTGGGTACATTTTTACAATTCTAATCACAGAGAAGTCTATTATTCTTTATCTACTGATGAAGGTGTTAATTGGAGCACACCAATAAGTATATCAAATAATGATACCCTTGCTGTTTCAAGCCCACACATTGTAGCCGATTCAAAAAACAATTTATATGTAACGTATGAGTACAATTCTTATAGTTCGCCTATTGTAGTTATGCAAATGTATGATGACGAAAACTGGAGTGCAATTGATTCGGTTGTGGAAATATATTCGCATAAAAACCGAATATTTATTGATAACAACGATAGGGTTTATGTTTTTTGGCAAACAAATCCGAATATTTATTATCGATATTTTGAAAATGATAGCTGGAGCGAAATTTTTTGTCCTTATAATGAAGAAAATTTAAATATAGTTATTGCGGGAGCAATGGACTCTGAAAATAATCTTCATTTAACTGGTTATTACTATTCTTATGTAAGTTATTTTAAATACGATAAAAGTACCGAACAGATGGTGCCTCCATTAATCTTAACTTACGACGATGCTTATGAGGGACTAGATATTACAGTAGACAATAATAATAATCCTCATACTGTTTGGCATGATATCCAGTCATATGACCATGCAACTATTTATAGTCATTATAATGGAGTAAGTTGGAGTACGCCCGAATTAATTGCAGAGAATGCTTATGGTCAAAAAATTGCTTACTTTAATGGTAAACCTTACATTATGGATATTGAAGAAGAACCAAATGATAGTGCAAGTGCTGTTTTATATCAACAAGATGAGTCTGGTAGCTGGTTTGGAAATAAAATTATATCATCAAACGGAATGTATTTGTCAAAATTATTTGTTCACCAAAATAAATTATTTGCATTGTTTTATTTGTATTATAATGATTCACAGTTTGATATTTACATAATGAAAACTAAATATGGACTTTCAGTTGATGAATTTGAAAATACAAAAAGCCTAATAATACTAAACCAGAACTTTCCTAATCCATTTACAAATAATACAAATATTAGCTTTACCATTAACCAAACAGGTCATTGTAGCTTAACAATCCATAACATGGAAGGTAAATTAATACAAACCCTTGTTAACAAAAAACAAACATCAGGAACATACAGCATAGAATGGAATGGTAGAAATTCTAACGGGGAAAAATTACCTTCCGGAATATACCTTTACCGCCTTAGCTTAGACAATTACCGAATGACTAAATCTCTTATTATAAACTAAAAATTAAATGATTATGAAAAAATTATCAATCTTATTTCTCATCCTGTTTTTACTTGTAAATTCGGGTATTGCCCAAAAAAAATATGCCATATTATTTGGTGGCGAAGATCAAAAAGATCCGGATAACCCGATGTTTGCCTTTAAAAGTGGCCAATCCTTTAATCAACAGGAAGCCGTATGGAACGATACCTATTTAATGTGGGAGTTGCTAATCAACAAAGGTTTTGATAATGATGATATTATCGTCCTTTATCATACCGGAAATGATTATGTAAGGACACCTGATGGTTCTAATTTAGATCAACGTTATGATCCACAACAAGAACATTCTGATTTATTCCCTTTACCAACCGATCACCTTACAAAAATGGCATCCACCAAATCCAACCTGTACAGTGCTATTAACACCATTAAAAATAAAGTTAACGAAGAAGATTTTTTGGTACTTTTAACCTATACTCACGGTGGCACGAACAGGTTTCAATGCAATAATTACGATCCAAATAACTCAAACACATACGTTACAGCCGGCAATCTAAGTAGTTGGCTGTCTAATGTAAACTGCAAAAAACTTATTTTAATGCAGCAATGCAAAAGCGGCAGTTTTATTGATGAGCTTGAAGGCAACAATACTATTATTATGACAGCTACAAATGATACTTGTGGTGCTTGGGTGGCCGATGAAGTATACCATTATTTCAATCCGGTTACAGGTGAATTTGATTATAGCATATCTTATGGTGCACAGGATGAGTTTGAACAATATTCGGATACCCATGAACATATTCACAGCGAATGGTTTATACATGTATATTCGGCACTTACAGGGGCAATGCCCGATGGCAATACAATTTATGAAACTACTTATGGCAATTTCCCTTTATCAGCAGCCGATCAAAATAATGATAATTTTATAACTCTTGATGAAGCACATAGAAGGGCTGATGAGTTTGATAGCCAACAAAATATTGTTCCTTGGGGTAGTGGTGGACTTGGAGATGATCCCCAACTATCTGACCAGGGTTATTTGGGTAAAACAACTTCGCTTGAGTATCCTACCATGTTAAGCTCCGATGTTAATTTTAGTGCAACTTTACATGGAAATATTACAGTTTTAAATCATGTACATATTTTGTCCGGACATACTTTAACTTTGGGGCCGAATTCAAAAATTATTAATATAGGGAGTTCAAGCATTACAGTTGATGCCGGAGCAAGTTTGGTAATAAACGATAATGTTCAAATTAGTAGTTTAATTTCAAATTCCGGGAATATTAATATCAATGGTAATAATATAAATCTTTCATCGATAATAACTATAAAGTCTGGCGGAACAGTTACTTTACAAGCAAATAAAATTTTCAATCTTACCGGCAGTGGTAAAATCACTGTCGAAAGTAGTGGTAACCTGGTAATTAACAATAATTATACAATTAATGGAACCAATACCGAAAATAAGATAATTATTAATGGTAATGTTCAAATTGGAACTGGTGTTAGTTTCATAGCTGAAGCATGGAATAAATTTGGAGGCTTGGTTTTAAGTACTAATACAACTGTTAGTTTAAGTAATTGCACATTCGAAAACGCAGATTTAACAGGCTATGCCAACTCGTTAACTGTAACAGATTGTGAATTTAACAATTCATATGTAGCCTTTACTAAAGGCAATTTAACAGTTCAAAATTCTAATTTTGCAGGTACACAATTAAGAGCAACTTCTCCTTTGAGCGCATCGGAAGTAATTATTGATAACTGTCAAGTTTCAGATTACAATTATTCAGGCATATATATCAATGGTTACAATAGTTATACCATTGAAAATTGTAGCATCCAAAATAATGGTTATAATGGTATTTACATTTATAATGCTGGAAGTAACTCTGGAATTATCAAAAACAATACCATTACAGGCAATGGTACAAGCAATCATGCCGGTATAAGAATTTATAATAGTTATGCCGATGTTGAGTTAAATTATATTGCCGAAAACAGGTATGGTATTATGTGTTTAAATGGAAGTAATACCAGCCTAGAAGGTTTCCCGTTTGCCTGTTATCCTGAAGAAACACAGAGGATCGAAAATAATGACATTAACCAGGTTTATACTAGCTCTTTAAGTTTTCCCGATTTTTTTAAGTATAATTCTCTTTTAAAACAAAATACCAATTATAAAGTATATTATGATGGCACTCCCGCGTCAGAACTTGATGTAACCTATAATTTTTGGGGCAGAAGAATATATCCACAAACAGATTTATATCCTGATGCTAATAGTTATTATAATTATTCCCCTCCCTGGTTTTATACTTTACCAAGGATAAGAATGTCGGCTGCCGAAAAACTTTATACCGAAGGTGTTGAAGAAAAAGAGAAAGGAAATTTCGATAATTCACAAAAGAAATTCCAAAAAGTAGTTGAAAAATATCCTGAGTCATCTTTTGCTATTCATTCTTTAAAAGAACTACTGGCAGTTGAAGAGCTAAATAAAGAAAACTATAAAGACCTAAAAGAATACCTGCTTACCGAAAAGAAAATACAACAAAATAAATCGCTTAAAAAGTTAGCACATCGTTTAGCCAACTCTTGTGATATAAAACTGAAAAATTACCCGCAAGCTATAGATTGGTTCGAGGAAATTATCGAAAATCCGGAAACACTCGAAGATTCGGTTTTTGCTATAATCGATTTAGCTTACACATATTTTTTAATGGAAAATGAAAAATCTGCTTATACGGGCAAACGTGCCGAATTTAAGTTTGAAACTATTGCAAAATTTGAAGTAAAAAGAGAGGAGTTAATTGATCTGTTGTTTGATCAGAAAACAAATAATAGTGTAACAGAAGATACAGAAATTAAGGAACAGGAAAATATTGAAAAGAATTCATTTGAATTAAACAGTGAAGTTGATTTCAAAATATTCCCCAATCCTTTTAGTTACGAAACCCAAATTCAGTATTCTTTAAATGAGCCATCGCAGGTTTTAATCAGGGTTTTTGATTATTCAGGGAAAGAAATTAAAGTTCTTGTAAATACATACCAGGATAAAGGTAGTTATCAACAAATCTTTAAAGCAGATAATTTAAGCCCGGGTATTTATTTTTATTCATTAGAATTAAATGGAAAGCTTGTTAAAACAAATAAAATGGTAATTATTGAATAAGTTTATGAAGTTATATTAAGGGCCCGGACTTTTTATACCGGGCTTTTTTTGTTTGTCAATAAATGAAACAATTCATTGAACAGATCCCCGAAAGTTATTTGATACACTTTAAAAAAAGTTTGACTCAGTTCGAAGGTTATTTGACACTGTTCGATGACAACGAAAATCCTTTAGCCATCACACTTACAAGCACATCCCGATGAAAAAATCGGGAAGAGCTTGTAATGCCAACCCTATTTTGCCTTCCAGGCAATTTAGTAATCCCTCCCAAAAAACTAAAACAATTTTAGCACTTCGTAGAAACCCAACTACCAAACTGACAAAGTCAATATTGGCGGCCAGTTTATAACAGCGGGTCTTAAAGCATGCGGGGTTTAGGTGGTGTTTTAACATTTTTTGTTATCTTTAACTTTCGGTAACGGGTGATAATGAATCAGGGAGAAAAATCCCGCACAGCTTCAAACCCGCGGACCGTTGTAGTGCCATTCCGCAAAAGCGGAATTTTATCCCTTCGTGCTTTACACTCCCGGTCTAAAAAAAATGGCACTACAATGAGATCGTAAACCAAA
>JAUVUS010000282.1 GCA_030600865.1 Bacteroidales bacterium
GGCAAAATTCCCTGCTCAAATAGTTGAGATCCTTAAATTTGATCCCGAATTACCGGCAAGCCTGGAAGGCCTGGAAACAAAAGAAGAATTTTTTGATAATCTCGACAATAATTATTCAGATTTTAAAGATTATTTGATAAAGAAGTATTAATTCAAAGTTGCCTTTTGATAATTTTAATAATAGAAGTTCAGGAAATATAATAAGTTTTGAAATTTGAAACTTGAAATTGGAAATTTGGAAATAGAACATATAGTATTGAAAAATCATATTAAATAATTAATTATGAAACAAGTATATGAATTAGATGTATACAGTTTATCCGAAAAACTTTCTGATTACATTTGGTACTATTTTGATAATTGGTCAGTTAAAGTTCAAAATACAATTGGATATCAAATAGTTCGTTCTTCTGATAGTATTACTGCTAATATTGCTGAAGGATATGGTAGATATTCTCCCGCTGATAGAAGAAAATTTTATAGATATTCCAGAGGCTCTTTTGAAGAAATAAAATCATGGTTGAGAAAATTAAATAGGCGTAATATTATTTCAAACAAAGATTTGGAAAAGTATACAGAGATTATTAACGAATTAGGTCCAAAACTTAATGCATTTATTAAAAGTACTAAGTAAGACAAATGATATAAAACAAATAAAGCAATTTTATGTTAATTAATACAATCAAGTTTCAATTTTCGAATTTCAAATAACTAAATACAAACACATGAAACACATTATAATACTTGGAGATGGAATGGCAGATTATCCAATTAAAGAGTTTGGAAATAAAACTCCATTAATGGCTGCTAACACACCTAATATTGATGAACTTTGTAAAAAAGGAAGATGTGGAAAGTTAATCACTGTTCCTAAAGATATGCCTCCCGGAAGTGAGATTGCAAACATGGCCGTTTTAGGATACGATGTTAAAAAAGTTTACCAGGGAAGGGGTGTGCTCGAAGCTGCAAGCATGGGAATTGAATTAGATGATAATGACATGGCCATGCGATGTAATCTTATTTGTATTGAAGATGAGAAAATTAAGAATCACTCAGCCGGACATATTAGTAACGAAGAAGCGCACGAGTTAATGAAAACTCTCCAGAAAGAATTAGAAACAGATGAAATTAAATTTTATCCGGGAGTAAGTTATCGTCATCTTTTAGTAATTAAGAATGGGAAAACTAACATTGATTGTACGCCTCCACATGATGTGCCGGGTACTCCTTTTAAAGATGTTTTAATTAAGGCTCAAGATAGTGATGATACAACAGCTAATCTTTTAAATAACTTAATTTTAAGATCACAGGAAATTTTAAATGATCATCCTGTTAATAAAAAAAGAATTTCTGAAGGAAAAGATCCTGCCAATTCTATTTGGCCATGGTCGCCGGGGAATAAGCCTGATATGGATACTTTGCAAAAATTATATGGAATTTCCGGAGCAATGATTTCAGCAGTAGATTTATTATATGGAATTGGGAAATATGCAGGAATGAAAGCAGTTAAAGTTGAAGGTTCAACCGGTTTGTACGATACTAATTATGAAGGCAAAGCAAAGGCTGCCGTTGATGTATTAAAAGAAGTTGACCTGGTTTATCTTCACATTGAGGCAAGCGATGAAGCTGGTCATGAAGGAGATTACGAATTAAAGAAAAAAACCATTGAATATCTTGATCAAAGAGTTGTTAAGTACATAATGGATGAAACGGATAAAATGGAGGAAGATGTTGCCATTGCAGTAATACCAGATCATCCAACTCCTTGTGAACTTAAAACACATACTCATGATCCTGTACCATTTATAATTTATCATCCTGGCGAACTGCCTGACAATGTGGTAAACTATGATGAAGAAGCAACTAAAAATGGTTTTTATGGATTGCTAAAAGGCGATGAATTTATAAAAGCATTATTGAAAAAATAAACTGTAAACATTACAACTCATTTAAAGTAAAATCCCGGATTTCTCCGGGATTTGTTTTTTAAGTTACTTCCATACCAGATTTTTTATGTCTGGGCTTTCGATGATGTTTTGCTTCTGCACGTTTAGCCTTCCTTTCGGCTCTTCTCTCTTTTAACTTTTTTAACGGTGATTTCTTTTTTTTACCGTCGCTGATTGTTTTTTCGTGTGACATAAGCTAATCTTTTGAATTAAACATTAATACTCTAAGTTTTATCCTGAAAACTAAAATTATGTACCTATAAAGTTATGAAATGTTAAAACTCTTGTCAAGTTTTTATTCAATTTTATAAATATATAAGTGATATCATTAAAGAAATAATCTCTATCCAGTATCACAGAAAATACTTTTTAAAATGTATCTTTGAAACAAACAGGTACCTTGCAAGTATTGCTACAATGATTATAGAAGACCAAAACAAATCCATAGATAAAATATATATCCATAAATTATCAACTTTTATTGAAGATGCTTCAAGGTATATGGCTGATGAGTTGAAAGAGGCCATAAAAAACGATCCGAATCTGCTAAAGCAAATTAAAGAACAAGTAAAAAAAATTGACATTTTCAAAATTAACACAACAGTTAGTGCTGTTGATATTCAGAATATTTGTTTACTTGCCGGCTTTTTACTTTACCTAAAAATTACAGTTTACCTTTCACTTCGTAAGGGAGTCAAACTCCTTAAATTAAAGCCACTTAAGCTCCCTGATAATAAAAATGATATTTCAAACTCAATTAGAGAGAGATTTGATGATGTATTAAAATTTGGTTATGAATATATATTTGAGCCTGATGCTTTTGATAAATTCACATTTACACAAGAATATATTCCTGTTTTAAAGAGGAATATCAAAGAGATTGAACAAATAAATATGAACAATGTAAATGCTGATATTTTTGGTTCTATCTATAATACACTCTTTAATAAGCATGAAAAATCCGATAAGGGTCAGCATTTTACAAATACCGATGAAGTAGATATAGTAAATGCTTTTTGCATTAATAAAAACACCCAATACATTATAGATACTGCATGCGGAGCCGGGGCATTTCTGGTTCGGGCTTATACATTTCTAAAATATCATCATCCCGAATTAAGCCATACAGAACTTCTGGAAAAAATTTGGGGTATCGATATAGCCTCATTTCCTGTGTTTTTAGCAAAAATCAACCTGGATATTTTGGATTTGAAGCTTAATACTCAAAATCTTAGAATCGTAAATAAAAACTTTTCTAATTTAAAAAAATCATCTAAACTAAAACTTCCCGAATTTGATACCTGTATTGGAAACCCACCATACATAAGGCAGGAACTAATAAAAGATAAAAAGAAATGGAACGAATTAGCTAAACATGAATTCGGAATTAAAAATCTTAATAAGCAAAGCGATCTTTATGTATATTATTTGATGCATACAGCATCCTTCCTAAAAGAAAGCGGAAGATTAGGCTATGTAATTGCCGGTAGCTGGTTAGATGTTTTGTATGGAAAAGATTTGCAGAAATTCTTATTGGATAATTTTAAAATCATAGCAATAATTGATCCTCAGAATTCTCGTAGTTTTAAAACAGCTTCGGTAAATACGGTACTATTAATTATCGAAAAATGCAGCAATAAAAAGGAAAGGGAAAGGAATAATGTAAAATTCGTCCGTATTTATGAAGATTACAGCTATATAATTGGACTAATCAACGATAAAGACAGGTTTGATAAACTTAATGGTTTTGTTCAAAGTATTAAAAAAGAACAGGATAATTATAAAACCAATAACTATTTTATCAGCAGCATAAGTCAAAAAGAGCTTGAAATACAAAGTACAGTTAAAGGGATATACCAAAATGGTCATTGGGGCACAAAGTTCCTTAGAACACCGGAAATTTATAACAAGATAATTAGCAAATCAGCAAATAAGATGGTTATGCTTAATGAAATTTGTGAAGTAAAATATGGAATTAAAACCGGTACCAACGATTTTTTTTACCTCACCGACGAAACTCAAAAAGCACTGGAACTGGATGACAAATCATACACTTCAAGATTTAAGCATCAAAAAGAAAACCATCAGAAAATATGGAAAACACACGGCTGGTATTATTCTAAGTTAGATAAACAACATCATATCATCGAAAGAAAATATCTGAAACCTTTACTTAAAAGTCAGCGCGAAGTTCAAAACCTTACAATTAAAACAAAAGAACTTAAATATTTCGTTTTAGATATAAAAAACAACAAAAGCAAACTAAAAGAATCAAATTCAGAGCTTTACAGCTATATAAATATTGGAGAATCTTCAAAATACAAAATTAATAAACGAGCCACTTGTGCTGGTCGAATATCAAAAAACGGGGAGTCAGATTGGTTCAATCTGGCTAAGGAAATTGTTATTGGTGATTTTATAATTCCATCAAAAATAGGTGAGAGGTTCAGACTAATAGACAATCGCAAAACCAAAGTTTATTGCGATAAAGTAAGTTATAACATTTGCATTAAGCCTGAATATCAAGCTTATTCGGATATTTTATTTGCC
>JAUVUS010000200.1 GCA_030600865.1 Bacteroidales bacterium
AAATAAACGACGAATACTATTACGTGCTCTTTCGTTTTCGTTAATCCATTCAGCAACAATATCACGAGCTCCTTGCAAGGCATCATCAACAGAAGGAACTTCATCATTAATAAATTTCTCAGCTTTACTAATAATATTAAGCGCTTGCTGTTTCATTATTATTTTAGCCAAAGGCTCCAGTCCTTTTTCTTTAGCTTTTGTGGCCCGGGTTTTCTTTTTTTGTTTATACGGTAGATAAATATCTTCAAGTTCTGTTAAAGTTTGAGCTTCCTCAATACGTTTTTTTAAATCATCTGTTAACTTCCCCTGCTCATCAATTGATTTTAGAATTGTCTCTCTCCTGCTATCAATTTCTAATAGTTTTGTAAACTGAGCCTTTATTGCGGCAATCTGAACTTCATCTAAACTTCCTGTTGCCTCTTTTCTATACCTGCTAATAAAAGGCATTGTTGCCCCCTCATCAAATAATTGAATTGTATTTTTTACCTGCCAGTCTTTTACAGAAAGGCTGGTTGATATTTTTAAGATGTGATTTTCGTTCATGTTTTTTTATTTATAGGGAAGCTAAATTAATGATTTTATCACTTTATTGTTAATAAAGATACCAACAAATAAATATTACAAAAGTGTAAAACTGTTTAATATTTGACTCCTATATACTAAATTAAAAATCAATGTCATTTAGTAATAATAGAATACAGTTTAAACTCCTGCCGGTAAAGCGGTACAAGCAACACTGATTGCTTATTTACACATATTTCTTATTAATTCGGCTTAAGGAATTTATGAATTTTTTGAAGTAGCTCCAAACGGTTAATTGGCTTTGAAACATAATCATCGCATCCTGCTGCAAGAATTTTGGGTTTATCATCGTCCATTGCATTAGCGGTTTGGGCAATAATTGGTAATCCCGGTTTACATTTTTTTATCTGATTCGTTGCTTCCAGGCCATCTAAGATTGGTAACTGGATATCCATTAACACTAGATCAACCTGTTCATTATTTTCACAAATATTAACAGCTTGTTCGCCATCTGAAGCATAAAGAAATTTAACCCGGGTATCTTTTAAAAATTTTGTTAATAGCCTATATGATACAACAGAGTCTTCAACAATCAAAATAGTTTTTCCCGACCAAATAAATTCTTTTTGATTATTCATTTTATTAAAAAATGTATTATTACAAGATATAAGATGAAATTAAGCCCGGGACAATATAAAAAAAATAAACACATAATAAAATAAAAAGAGTAACCATATTGGTCACTCTTTATAAAATATTATTTATATGATATTTAAACGATTCCTGCAAATCCCATAAATGCAAGAGCTAATAAGCCTGCAACAATAAAAGCAATAGGAACACCCTTCATTCCTTTTGGAATATTTACCATATCTAAATGCTCCCGTAATCCTGCAAATATTACTAAAGCTAAACCAAAACCAATAGCATTAGAAATAGCAAAAACAACGCTTCCAAGCAAATTATAATCTTTTTGTACCGCTAAAATTGCAACTCCTAAAACCGCACAATTTGTTGTAATTAGTGGTAAGAAAATACCTAAGGCCTGGTATAAAGCAGGGCTAACTTTCTTTAAAATAATTTCGACTAACTGTACTAAAGATGCAATTACAAGAATAAATGTAATAGTTTGCATAAAAGCAATTCCAAATGCATCTAAAACATATTTCTGAAGTAAATAAGTAACAATTGTTGCAATAACCATTACAAAGGTAACTGCCCCTGCCATCCCAATGGAAGTTTCCACTTTACTTGAAACACCTATAAATGGACAAACGCCAAGGAATTGTGCTAATAAAATATTATTAACAAATATTGCCGATATGATAATAATTATATATTCCATAGTAATTTAATTAAGCAGTTTTCTTATTGATTTTATTTATCAGAACGATTAAGTAACCCAATACAATAAATGCTCCCGGTGCTAACACAAAAACTAACATTCCATCTCCATGAATAAACTTAAACCCAAAGATAGAACCGCTACCTAATATTTCACGAACACCTCCTAAAATAGTTAAAGCCATTGCAAAACCTAATCCCATTCCTAAACCATCAATAATTGATGAAAAAACGGTATTCTTTGATGCAAAAGCTTCGGCTCTTCCCAAAACTATACAGTTAACAACAATCAACGGAATAAATAATCCTAATTGATCAAATAATGCCGGCACATATGCTTGCATTACTAACTCAACCATTGTTACGAACGATGCAATAATCACAATAAAAGAAGGAATACGAACCTTATCAGGGATTTGTGATTTTACGATTGACACAACAAGATTTGACATAACTAAAACAAATGTTGTAGCCAGCCCCATACCCAAACCATTCATAGCAGAAGTTGTAACACCTAATGTTGGGCACAATCCAAGGAATAAAACAAATACCGCATTTTCCTTGAAAAACCCTTTGCTAAAATTTTTCCATTGACTCATTTTTTACCTCCTTCCATATATGCTTTGTATGCTCTGTCTACTGCATCACAAAAAGCTCTTGAACTAATAGTAGAAGCAGTTATTGCATCAACATCACCGCCATCTTTAGTCACTTTTAATTTAAAATCAGCAGGGTTTTCCCCGTTAAACTGAACACTCCAATTCGATTTACTTTTCTGCATTTTATCTCCTAAACCAGGAGTTTCTTTATGCTCTAATACAGATATATTATGTATTGTACCATCAGATAAAAATCCTACCATGATTTTAAAATTGCCACTAAAACCATTATTTGTAAATGTACTAACCGCTGTACCAACTAATTCACCATTCTTTTTTGCTGGGAAAAACTCAAGAGTACCTCCGTCTACATCCATACTATAAACTTCTTTTCCAGGCTCATTATCAAATTCAGGAACAACCTGCATAATAGCATTATTTTGCTTTGCAAGTTTGCTTTCAGCAATAGGCCCTTTGGTTACTTCGTACAAATATCCAAGTGCTGCCGATGCTATAAATGTTACCATGAACAAGGTAAGCACCATACTTAAAAATGTAGATTCCTTTTTACTAGCCATTCTTAACCTCCTCACCAAATCGTTTAGGTTTAATATACATATTTATTAAAGGAACAAAGGCATTCATAATTAGAATTGCAAATGAAACACCTTCAGGATATGCTCCGAATACACGAATAAGAACAGTTATTGTTCCTATTCCAACACCATAAATCCACATTCCTTTTACCGACATTGGAGACGTAACATAATCTGTTGCCATGAAAATTGCACCTAATAACACGCCTCCGGTTAGTAAATGAAATATTGGATCGGCATTCGCTTCAGGATTAATCATCCATAATATTCCGGTAAAAATTGCTATTGTTGCAATAATTGAAATTGGAATATGCCATGTAATTACTTTTCGAATTAACAAATACACAAATCCTAATAACAATGCAACAGCAGCAATTTCTCCCATTGAACCACCCATGTGTCCATAGAACATTTCCATATGACTGGGGATTTTATCCATTATTGCTGAAACAGATTCTCCTGCTCCAATTCCTTCTTTCATAACGCCAAGTGGAGTTGCTCCTGTAACAGCATCAGTATAACTATTGCTAAATCCTGTTGGCACCGGCCAGCTTGTCATCTGTACAGGAAAAGATATTAATAAAAACACACGTCCAACTAATGCCGGGTTAAATGGATTATTTCCTAATCCACCAAATGACATTTTACCAACTCCAATAGCAACTAAACTACCAATAATAATAATCCCAATCGGCAGGTTTGTTGGAATATTAAATGCTAATAAAAC
Organism: Bacteroidales bacterium; assembly: GCA_030600865.1. Classification (GTDB taxonomy): domain Bacteria; phylum Bacteroidota; class Bacteroidia; order Bacteroidales; family UBA12077; genus UBA12077. Next base: position 3,789 of record JAUVUS010000200.1, read on the forward strand.
TCCTGTAACTAAAGCAGAACCATCGGTAATTGAAGGTTCCTGTTTGAGCATATATTTTTGAATTAACCATTCAAAAGCTAAACACGAAACTACAGCTGTTAATGTTACAATTATTGCACCCATTCCAAAGAAATAGATCGATATTGCCAATACAGGCAACATAGCAATAACTACATCTAACATCAGCCGTTTTACTGTTGTATCCTCATAAACATGAGGAGATGGTGATATTGTAATTTTACTCATCTGAAATAAATATTGTGTAATATGTTAATAATTTGGCAAATCGGTTTTTTCATCTCCTTTTGTATCTCTTATTTATCACAGGCATAGCCTGTCATTACTATTTTCTTGATCTTATGATTTGACTTACTCTGGATTTTCCTAATCTGATATAATCTAATAATGGTAATCCTGCAGGACAAGTATAACTACATGAACCACATTCAATACAATCCATTACACCACCGGTTTCCAATTTATCATTTTTCTCTAACAGAGCTAATTTATTTAAAAAATAAGGTTCTAAGCCTTGAGGGCAAACAGAAACACATTTTGCACAACGTATGCAATTGCTTTCTTTTTTCCTTTTTGATAGTTCGGCAGGCATAATTAATATTCCTGATGTACCTTTAACCACAGGGATTTCCAGAGAATTAACAGCTTTACCCATCATTGGGCCACCATTAATAATTTTGCCCGTATCTTCGGGTAATCCGCCTGCTGCTTCAACTAAATTGCTTACCGGAGTACCAATACGAACCATAAAATTGGATGGCTTCTTTACTGATTTCCCGGTTAAAGTAACTACTCTCTCAAATAAGGGTTTATTTTTCTGAACTGCTTCGTAAACAGCTAATGCAGTACCCACGTTATGTACTACAGCACCCACATCAAGGGGTAAACCACCTGAAGGTACTTCGCGATTTATTAAAGCTTTGATTAATTGTTTTTCACCACCCTGTGGGTACTGAACTTTCAATGCATGAACTTCAATACCGGGATAATCTTTCACAATATTCTGAAGATTAGAAATAGCATCCGGCTTATTATTTTCTACTCCTATAAGAGCTACATTAACATTTAAAGCTTTCATTAAAATCTGAATGCCAATAAGCATTTCTTCAGCCTTCTCAAGCATTAAACGATGATCTGATGTTAAATATGGTTCACATTCAACTCCATTAATAATTAATACATCAATCTTTTTACCATCTGGAACAGAAAGCTTTACATGAGATGGAAATGTTGCTCCACCTAATCCAACTATACCTGACTCGTTTATTTTATTGATGATTTCTTTATCAGTTAAACTAATTTCTTTTTTCAAATCAGTTGATCTATCAATACTCTCATTCCACTCATCGCCCTCAACATCAATAATAACACATGGACGTTTATAACTTGTTGAATCCATAACATTGTCAACCTTAACAACAATTCCGGAAACTGAAGAGTGAATATTTGCAGAAACAAAGCCTGCACTTTCGGCAATTTTATCTCCTACCTTAACCTTGTCGCCTTTATCTGCGCTAGGTGTAGAGGGAGTACCAATACGTTGAGCAATTGGTATGGATACTGTTTTTGGAAGCGGCAAAGTTTCAATGGCATTATTAGCAGAATACTTACCTTCTGC
>JAUVUS010000085.1 GCA_030600865.1 Bacteroidales bacterium
AAGATAAGAGAAATTTTGGCTAAACCACTTCAATCTCTTTTTGTTGTGCAACAGGAATTACAACCCAATAGTCAAACTTAACTTATACGAAAAATTATCGGCGGTTTTTGTAAAAGCATAAGGTCCGTATCGGTAAAATAAACCAAAACCATAGCCCAAAAAAGATTGATTCAATATATTATTAATTAACAATCCACATTCATAATAACCTTTTTCGAAAGATCGAATGGTTTGGGTGGTTTGATGATTTAAATTTTGTGATAATTTCCCGATACCGAAATTATTTACAATAGCAAATTTTGGACTGAATTTTTCAGAGCTAAATAAAAGATTCCCAAAATCATGTTTGAAGAATATAGAAAGGAATTTATCGGAATAAAATTCTCCCATACGCATTGTTCCAAAACTGTTTTCTGCTTCAATACTAAACGACTGATAACTTCCATGCCCGTTATACATTTTTGAAATTGGCACTTCTCCATCAATTAATCCTCCAACAATTGCAAGTCTTGTTTTTCCCAGCGATTTTGTTTTAAAGGTTTTGGTAACTTTTGCTTCGTATTTGATATATTCAAATTCACCATCGAGCAAATTTGTTCCTTTAATGATGTTCGCATAAAAAATTGGATAATCGGTACCCAAAGTATATTTAGCTTTCAAAGTTTCGAGAAATTTCTCGTTATAAGCATATCTAAACTGCACACCAATTTCGTTAAAAATAAACTCATTTGTTGAATTAACTAAACTTGGTCCATAAGTATAATCGTCAGTTGCAGTAATATAAGATTGGTTATAGAATATTTTTGTTTTAAGATATTGCAGACTTAAAAAGCTAAATGAAACCTGGTATCTTTCAATCAAATCCATATTTTCAATCATATATTTCCTGTATATTTCTGTTGTCGTAAAATCAGGTGTTTCAAAAAAACTATATCCTGATTTCTCAATCACATCATTTGTATACGAAAAATGGATTTTACTTTCAGTGTTTTTATGCAGATTAAGAATCAAATCTCCTCCATATTTCCAGGCTTTATCTTTAAATCCATAACCAAAATATCCACCAACAGAAAAATATTTCGAAATTTTATTATTAGTCATTAGCCCAAGTCCAAGCCTGTATCCTTCATAACTGTTATAATCCATTAATCTGTTTAATGGCAGATTAAAACATTTTACAGGAATATTTCCGTTCATAAACGCTTCCAGACCTGATAATTTTTTCTCAAGTTTTTCTGCTTTACTAATACTATCGATTACTCGATAAGTTTCAATTTCTATCTCCAATAATGGTTGGGTTCTATGATTTTGCCAGTACTCGTCCGTTTTTTTGTTGGCATCCTCCAAAACTTTTATTTCAACACGGTTAAAATCTTTTTTATTTAATTGCGGATTCAAATTAATATTCGAAACATAACTTTTCCCTTTGGCTATCATATTGTAATCATCAACTCCTGATGATGCTAAGGCATCAACAAAAACAATATTGGTAATTAACTCTTTAGGGAACCATTGCTTATTCTCGATATATTCATAGTTCTGTTGAATTCCAACTACTATTCCCTGGTCTTTTTCTAAAGCTTCAGCCACAACAGATTGTATTGCATATTTGTTTGTGTTTATATGCAGAAAACCTTTTAATCCATCAAAGTTTTTCCCTTTTCTGGGGCGGTACGAGATAATGAAAATCGTATCATTTTTTTCATTATATAAAGTGTCTTCTAAAAGAAAAAGGTACCTGTTTGTGCTTCCTTTGCTTATCGGATTAACATACATTTTGTCCAATATCTCAAAATACTCATTGTAAAAAGAAAAAGACTGAACCTGTGATGCAATTAACGAAAATATTGGGTCGCTAAATCCTGATACTTTCGAAGCAACAATCTTTTCATTGTATTTATCAGGTTGAATAAATTCTTTTTCGTTAACGGTTTCAAGTATTAATAAATGGTGATTTTCAAGGTTTCTTTCCAGCCGACTTTTTTTTTGTTTAACACTATCAGGGATATTGGTAGTATCTTTTCCCAAAGTAAAAATCATCTTATTATATAATGTACAAGAAAAGGAACTCATTTTCTCAGGATTATTTAAATCCCTGTTTTCAATAACTAAATTTATAATTCTATTGGCAGGATTCTTTCCGGGAAGTATAACAATCTCTTCGAGATTAAAAGTTTTTGGATGAAGTTTAATAAAAATGTTATCCAATAAATTTCCTTGTTTTAATAATACAGTGTCCGGGTGATATCCCAGGTAGCTTATATAAAGCTCATGAATTGGTTTTGTGCTGGTAATGCTGAAATTACCATCAATATTTGTTGTTGTTCCAAGATTCGATTTTCCATAAATGATATTTACAAAAGGTAAAGGTTTTTTTGTTTCAGAATCGATAATCTTCCCTTTAATATTTTGGCTTTTTAAAGAAGCACTGATAAATAATAAAATCGAGAATAGCAATAATTTTCTACACACAGTATTTTTTGTTTTTTTACTATTGGTAGATAAAGATTGTTAAATATTACAGTTTTAAAAAATAATCTTTAAATTATTTAAATGATTTTCTTTTGAGGATAGATATTTCTTGTGGCGTAAGGAATCTCCATTTTCCACGAGGTACATTCTTTTTTGTTAAACCTGCAAAATAAACACGATCAAGTTTTTTAATTTTATAACCCAGCGATTCAAAGATTCTACGAACAATTCTGTTTTGCCCGGAATGAATCTCAATTCCTATTTGTGTTTTATCTTTTTCATCAACATAGCTAATGGCATCTGCCTGAATAAAATCATCATCTAATTGAAGGCCTTCAATAATTTTTAGCATGTCACCTTTAATCAGGTTTTTATCCAATTGTACATGGTATATTTTCTTTTTATTATAGCTTGGATGAGTAAGCTGTTTGGTTAATTCACCATCGTTAGTTAATAATAGTACACCTGTTGTGTTTTTGTCAAGTCGCCCAACAGGGTACACTCTTTCAGGACAAGCATTTTTAACTAAATCAATTACTGTTCTGTCGGCATGCTTATCCCTAACCGTTGTTACAACATCTCTGGGTTTATTTAAAAGGAGATAAACTTGTTGTTCCCGGCTTATTTTTTTGCCTTTATATCTAATGTCGTCTTTTGGAGAGACTTTTACTCCTAATTCTCTAATAACATTTCCGTTAACAGAAATATCACCGGCTTTTATTAAATCATCAGCATCACGGCGAGAGCAAATACCAGCATTTGATATAAACTTATTTAATCGTAATGGTTCATTCCATTCCGAAATTTTTCTTTTTAAATTTTCTTTCCCTGCTGCTTCTTTTTTAAAAGATGGTTTTCTTTTCGAATTTTTTTGTCCTTTGCTTCTTTTATTGTCTCTTTCCATTTTCTCTTGCCGGATGATTATTAAATAGTTTACTTTGTTGGCGCAAAGTTAATATATTAATTTATGCTGTATTACGAATTCATATTTTTTATTTTGTATAGTTGAGTTTGTTAAAAAAATATAAAATTTGTTGCAAATAAATTGATTTATCTATCTTTATTCGAATTTTAAACTAGAGTGATAAAAAATAGTCTTAGTGTTATGACATTAATAAAATCAATATCAGGAATTAGAGGAACAATAGGAGGTAAAGCAGGAGAAGGATTAAGTCCTTTAGATACTGTAAAATTTACTTCAGCGTATGGACAATGGCTTAGAAATCGTTCAAATACTGAGAAATTAAAAGTTGTTGTTGGACGTGATGCCAGGATTTCCGGCGAAATGGTAAATCAGATTGTTGTTGGATCATTAATGGGGATGGGAATTGATGTTGTAAATATCGGATTGGCAACAACACCCACTACGGAAATAGCCGTTACAAATGAAAAAGCACAAGGTGGAATTATCTTAACTGCCAGTCATAATCCAAAGCAGTGGAATGCCTTAAAACTACTAAATGAAAAAGGGGAGTTTTTATCTGCTGCCGATGGAGTTAAAATTCTTGAAATAGCAGAAAAGGAAAGTTTTAATTATGCCGAAGTTGATGATTTGGGTTCGATAACCGAAAGAAATGATTATTTAAATATTCATATTAAACAGATAATTGATCTTCCTTTAGTTGACGTTAATGCAATTAAAGCTGCAAACTTTAAAATTGTAATTGACGCTGTAAATTCAGTTGGTGGTATTGCAATTCCGCAATTATTAAAAGCTATAGGTGTTAAAGACGTGATCGAACTGTATTGCGAACCAAATGGTATTTTCCCTCATAATCCGGAACCATTGCCGGAACATTTAACTGAGATTTCAAAAGTGGTTAAAGAAAAGAATGCTCATTTGGGATTTGTTGTTGACCCCGATGTTGACCGTTTAGCTATTGTAAATGAGGATGGATCAATGTTTGGCGAGGAATATACTTTGGTTGCTGTTGCCGATTATATTTTGCAAAATAAGAGAGGAAATACGGTTTCTAATTTATCATCTTCCAGAGCTTTAAGGGATATTACATTGAATTATGGTGGTGAATATTTTGCATCTGCAGTGGGCGAAGTAAATGTTGTGGAAAGTATGAAAGCGAATAATGCTGTAATTGGCGGTGAAGGTAATGGAGGAGTTATTTACCCCGACTTGCATTATGGACGCGATTCTTTAGTTGGTATAGCCTTATTCTTAACATATTTGGCAAAAACAAATAAGCGGTGTTCTGATTTGCGATTAGAGTACCCGGAATATATAATTGCTAAAAAGAAAATGCAGCTGACTCCGAAAATTAATGTTGATGAGATTTTAGTTTCAGTAAAAAATAAATTTAAAGATCAAAAAATAATTGATATTGATGGAGTGAAAATAGAATTCGAACATGGATGGGTACATCTTAGAAAATCTAATACTGAGCCTATTATACGAATTTATGCTGAGAGTAAAGATTTGAATAGTGCAAACCAATTAGCCGATCAAATCATAAATGAAATTAACACCTTAATATAAAATATTGATAATGAAAAAGAAACATTATATAGCAATAGCTTCAGTTCTGGTAGTTATAATTGTCATTGTTATTTTCAGACCAGGAAAAGGCGATTCTCAAGAACAATTAACAGTAAAAGTTGAGAAAGGAGAATTTGAAATTCTGGTTACAACAACGGGAGAGCTCCAAGCTAAAAGCTCTGTTGATATTATGGGTCCGGCTGAGTTGAGAAATAGTCGAAGTATTCGTATAAGAAACATTAAAATTCAGGATTTGGTTGCCGAAGGAACTGTTGTTGATTCGGGCGAATATGTTGCTGAATTAGATAGATCGGAAGTTGGAACAAGCTTAAAAGATTTGGAAGATGAGTTGGAAACAATGGAGTCGCAGTATATAAAAACGCAGTTAGATACAACGATGCAATTGCGGGAATTGCGCGACCAGCTAGTGAATTTGGGGTTTACAATGGAAGAAAAGCAAATTGTACTTGAACAGAGTAAATTTGAACCTCCGGCAACAATTCGTCAGGCAACAATTGATTCTGAAAAAGCAAAGAGAGCTTACGCACAAGCTAGGGATAATTATTCATTAAAAGTTCAACAGGCTAAGGCAAACATGAGGGAGGCAAGTATTAATTTTGATAAAGCACGTCGAAAAGTAAACGAACTAAAGAATGTAATTGAAAAATTTACAATATATGCTCCTCAATCGGGAATGGTTATTTATAAAAAGGAATGGAGTGGGCAGAAACGTAAAGTAGGTTCGATGATTAATCCCTGGGATTTAACAGTTGCTACACTTCCGGATCTTTCTACGATGAATTCGAAAACTTACGTTAACGAAATTGATATTAGTAAAGTGAAAGCCGGTCAGGAAGTTCGAATTGGCATTGATGCCTTTCCTGACAAGAAATATACCGGACAAGTTATCGAAGTAGCTAATATTGGTGAGCAACTACAAAATACCGATGCTAAAGTTTTCGAGGTACTTATTAGTGTTGATCAATCGGATAGTATTATGCGTCCTGCTATGACTACAAGTAATCAGATAATTACAAGTGTTTACGAAGATGTATTATTCTTGCCCCTTGAAGCAATTCATAACGAGGATAGTTTAAGTTTTGTATATACAAGCTCTCACAAAAAGCAAATAATTGTCCCCGGTCAAACAAACGAAAACTATATTATAATAGAACAAGGTGTTAAAGAAGGTGACAAAGTTTATCTTTTTGTTCCTGAAAATCTCGAAAAATTCAAATTGTCAGGTAAAGAGCTAATCTCCGTTTTAAAAGAACGGGAAAGACTGAAAAAGGAAGAAGAAAAAAAGAAACAGGATGAAGTTAAAAGGCCTGAGCGAAATTTTAAAAATCAAAATGGACAAAGACGCCGGCCTACAACAGGTTCAAAATCGAAGTAATTATGTTTAGCAGATATTTTCATGATATTGAAATTGCGATTGAATCCCTGTTGTCAAATAAGTTAAAATCAATTTTAACTGCACTGGGTATTATATTTGGTACGGCTGCAGTTATTAGTATGCTCGCGATAGGTAATGGTGCCCAGCAAGAAATATTGGAGCAGATAAAAATGGTAGGTGTCAATAATATTGTAATTACTCCTACTTTAGATTTAACAGGTAATGGAGAAAGTGGTGAGTCTTCAGAAGAAGGAAGTGATAGCGGAAACGGGAAAACAAAAAAAGAAAAATTTTCTCCCGGGCTTACTATGAAAGATTTAGAGGCAATAAAAAAGATCATTCCTTCTGTAAAAAGAATAACTCCGGAGGTAATTGCAAATTCGTTTGTTGTACAGAACGGAAGAAGGGTTCCCGCGAAAATTATAGGAATAAATAATGATTATTTTGATGTTTATAATATTAATCTTGGGAAAGGCCGTTTTTTTAGTGAGTATCAGGTTGAAAATGGAATTCCGGTTTGTGTAATAGGTGCAAATATTAGTGCAAAAGTTTTTAGTAATTCCGATCCAATTGATCAATATCTTAAGTTTGGTCATGTTTGGCTCAAGGTGGTTGGTGTGATAGAAAAAACCAGTGTTAATCTTTCTGCAGCTGACAATGCAGGTGTTAATCTTGTAAATGATAATGTTTATATTCCTGTCCAAACCATGTTGTTGCGATATAAGAACAGGGCTTTAGTTAATTCTAAAAGTTTAAGTGGAGGTAATAGTTTTTTTGGTGGATACTTTTTCTCTTTTTCCGGAGGCCAGGAGACATCTACATCAAATTATCATCAGTTAGATAAAATTATTGTACAGGTCAAGGAAACAGAACAGCTAACTACTACTACTGAGATTCTGAGCCGGATGTTGTTGCGCCGTCATAAGAATGTTAAGGATTATGAAATCACGGTACCTGAACTATTATTAAAACAACAACAGCGAACTAAAGATATTTTCAATATTGTGTTGGGAGCAATTGCCAGCATTTCGTTAATTGTTGGAGGCATAGGAATAATGAATATTATGTTTGCTACAGTAATGGAACGGATTAAAGAAATTGGGATTCGTTTAGCATTGGGTGCCAAAAAAGTTGATATTATTGCACAGTTTCTTTCCGAAGCAATTTTAATTAGTGTTTCTGGAGGTATAATAGGAGTTATTTTAGGAGTCGTTTTCTCGAAATTAATAATGAAGTTTGCCGGTATACTTACAATTATTTCACCGGGATCAATAATTGTTGCTTTCGGAGTTAGTGCAGTAATAGGAGTGTTTTTTGGTTTGTCACCGGCAAAACGTGCTGCCGAAAAAGATCCAATAGAATCGTTGAGGCATGAATAAATTCAAATTATAGATTGATGAAATATAACAAAATATATCTAATAGTATTATTATTTAATATAATCTTTTTACCCTTAACAGGGCAAGAAAAAGTTATAGAAGAGCTAACATTTAATGAAGTTATGCAATTGGCTCGTGAGCAATCTCCCGATGCAATAATGGCAAAACATCAGTTTCGTGCAAACTACTGGGAATTCAGGACTTACAAAGCTGATCTTAGACCAAACCTTAGTTTGGGAACAACTTTCCCCGATTTTAGCAGGGCTATTAAAAAGTACCAGAATCCTGATGGAACTTATTCTTATGTTGAGGATAATTTGAATAATTCTACTTTAAATCTAAATCTCAGACAAAATGTAGGTTTTACCGGAGGGCAAATTTTTGCAACATCAAACCTTACTCGTTTAGATGTGTTTGGTACCGATCAGTCAACTTCTTATTTGTCGACACCAATAAGCATAGGTTATAGGCAACCAGTAATGTTTTATAATGAATATAAATGGCAAAAGAGAATTGAGCCATTAAAATATGAAGAAGCCAAGAAGAAATATATTTCTTCGTTAGAAGATGTTTCATTAAAAGCGGTTAATTATTTTTTCGATTTGGCATTGGCTCAACAGAATTTGCAAGTCGCTAGAATTAATTATTCTAATGCCGATACACTATAT
>JAUVUS010000263.1 GCA_030600865.1 Bacteroidales bacterium
AACTCCTGTAGCTCCCGAAGCTAATGAAACAGAAAGAATATTTGGATTATTATCCAGCTCACTTTTGAACAATTCCATTTGTTTAACTCGCTGTTCATTATCTGTTTCGTGAAAAGATATGGCATACACAGCCTCGTCATTGTATCCTTTATCTTTTTTATGAAAATAGTTTACTTGTGCTACTGAAACCAAAGTTGAAACAATGATTATAATTGATATTGCAAACTGAATAACAACCAGTATTTTTCTTAAAGTGCCAGCACCACCTTTTCGAGTATTTACCGCACTACCTTTTAAGACTTGTACGGGATTAAAACTCGATAAGTAAAATGCAGGATAGCTCCCTGAAAACAGGCCTAATATTATAACAAGTAATACTAAACCTATGTTAAATACCAAGTTGTATAAACTAATTTCAAGTTCGGTGCCAAGTAAATCATTTATGTATGGTAATAACAATTCGACTAAAATAATGGCAATAATCGTTGAAACGAATGTTAAAATAAACGATTCACCAATAAATTGAAATATTATTTTCTCTTTTTGTGCTCCTGCAGTTTTTCTAATACCAACTTCACGAGATCGTTTTACAGCTCTTGCTGTTGACAGATTGATATAATTTATACATGCTATAATTAAAATAAGCAGGGCAACTGCAGAAAAAATATAAACCTGATTAATATCTCCCTGCTTGTAATTATAGGTCTGAAATTTTATGTGTTTTGATTTTAAATGGATATCTAAAACAGGTTGAATATACATGTCTAATTGGGTGTTCCATGATTCTTTTGTATATTTTTCAATAAATTCAGGGAATTTACTTTCAAACCTCGTTTTATTTGTTCCATCAACCAACTGGATATAGGTATCTAACGAATTACTGCCCCAACTTCTCATCCACTCATATCGGGTTTCCATTATAGTAAAAGGCATAAGCATTTCGAAATATATATGCGAATTCCTTGTCATGTTTTTCATCACAGCTTTTACAATGAAGGGTTCGTTAGCAATTTCCAGAACCTTGCCCATAGCATCATCAACAGAGTTAAAATATTTAATGGCTATTTTCTCAGATAGAACTACCGAATTTATTTCTTGTAAAGCATCATCAGAATTTCCTCTTAACAAATCAATGCTAAGCATATTAAATACATTAGTATCAGCAAAACTTGTATGCTCCTCATTAAAACTTTTATCCTGATAAGTAACCAAAAGAGTACCTCCGTTAGCTATTCTCATGCTCTGTTTAACTTCGGGAAAATCATTCTTTAATGCAGCAGCTAATGGACCCATGGTTACCGCAACATGTTGTTCTCCAACACCCGGTGGATATTGAATCTCTACAATACGATACTTATTCTTAGCATCTTCAATATGTTTGTTATAACTTAGTTCGTTCTGAACATATAATAGAATTATAAGGAAACTGGTTATTCCAACAGCCAACCCAAAAATATTAATGAATGAATATGCTTTTTGACGGAATATATTTCGAAAAGTAAGAATAAGGTAATTTTTAAACATAGTATATAAATTTTAGATCAAAGCAAAGACGAATACTAAATAAACTTGTTGCAGCTATTTCTAATTAAATTTAAAAAAAAAGCGCGAATAAAAATTTACCCGCGCTTTTCTCTTTCAATACCCTAAAATTTAATCCACAAAAATCATTTTCTGAGTTTGAGTGCCCTCAATGACAACCAGCTCATTTTCGAGTTTATCCATTTCTGAAATATCCCCGATTAGTTCCAGTAACAATAATCCGCTTGTACTACAAACATCATCTGTTACTTCGTGCAAACCCAAACGGGTTTTAATAGAGCAACCATATTTAGTAAGTACATTCTGTACTTTACCTGCTTCTTTTTGTCTATCGGTAATTAAAATACCTAATATTCTGGTTTCTTTAGACATCATTAATTAAATTTTAGTTAATCAAGTTACGAAATTATTTATTCAAGTCAAAAATCATTGTCTGAATATTTATTCCTCCGATTTCATTTAACTCATTTTCAAGCATATCCCAGTCTGATTTTTTTCCAGTTAATTCTAAAATCACAAAACCATTTCTGCTGCAAATATCTTCAGATAATTCGTGAAACCCTAAACGAGTTTTTATTGAAGTTGCATATTTGCTTAGTACTTTCTGGGTTCTACCTGCTTCCTTAATACGATCTAGAACATTTATTCCAATAATTCTTTTTTCTGACATATCTTAGTTTAATTGTATAATAGTAAAATAGTTTATTAGTCGGCTATTAGCAATTTAACAAAATTTAATTACAAATTGAAAATACTAAAAGCTAAAGGCTAAGAGCTTTGTTAAAAATACATATCCCTTTCGCCACTCTTAATTCTACCCAATCTATTTTGTAATTCTTCAACGCGCTTAAAGTTGTCTAAGTCAGCCATCTCCCTATCAATTATTTTCCATCCCTTTTCCACAACTTTTGGTGTTGCATAATCTTCGAGATATTCAGCCAAAGTTAAAATAGCATTCGGAGTACAATATCTTTTAATAAAGCCAGGTACAGAAAACTCCATAAAATGCTCCCCTGTTCTACCTAATCTGTAACAAGCCGTACAAAACGATGGTAAAAATCCATTATCAATTAATTCATCAATAATTTCAGCCAATGATCTATTATCATTAATTGCAAACTGTTCGCGATTAAGGTTTTGATCTTCGTTCTGACTTTCATGATATGATCCTAATTCCAATTTAGTACCACCGTCTATCTGCGAAACGCCAAATTCCATAACTTCGCGACGAACTCTAATTGATTCACGAGCTGTTAAAATCATTCCGGTATAAGGTACTGCTAATCTTAATATGGCAATTAACTTAACAAAATCGTCATCGTTAACCATATACTTAGGATCAACATCAATAGTTGATGCATCTTGAATTCTTGGAAATGAAAGTGTATGCGGGCCAACATTATAACAAGCTTCGAAGTGATTAGTATGACGAATCATTGCTAACACCTCATATCTCCAATCGTACAATCCAAATAAAGCACCAATTCCAACATCATCTAATCCGGCTTCCTGAGCACGATCTAAAGAAGTTAAACGATAATTATAATCTTTCTTTTTACCGCCTAAATGATATTTTGCGTATTCTTCAGGATGATAAGTTTCCTGAAAAACCTGGTAAGTTCCTATTCCTGATTCCTTTACAATTCTAAAACCATCAATATCCAATGGAGCAGCATTAATATTTACACGACGAATTTCACCATTACCTTTTTTTACACTATATACAGTTTTAACATTTTCGGCAATAAATTCAGGAGAATAATCTTGATGCTCGCCATAAACCAGTATTAATCTCTTTTGCCCGTTATCTTCAAGTGCTTCTACTTCTTTTATCAATTCCTGATCTGAAAGTGTTTGGCGTACCGCATCTTTATTCGTTACTCTGAAACCACAATATTTACAATTATTTGTACACTTATTTCCAACGTATAATGGAGCAAATAGAACAATACGGTTTCCGTAAACTTTTTCTTTTAATGTTTTTGCTCCCTGTTTAATTTCCTCAATTAATTCTGGATCTTTCGTATTAACCAGTACTGCTGTTTCTTCTAAATTTAATCGCTCTTTATTTAAGGATTTTGCAATAATTTCTCGAACTCGTTCCTTTGTCGATTCGGTGTTGTTTAAATAATCCCAAATTTCTTCAGGGTCAATAAAGGGTTTCATTCGCTGATCCTTAATTCTATATTCTTCCGGATAAAATTTCATCTGTATTATTTTATTAATTATTTTAACTAAAAAACTCTCGCTAAGTCGCTAAGACGCAAAGTTTTTTTTATAATTATTATTTACTTTATTTCCCTTAAATCGGGATAAGCAATGGATGTTTCATATTGTTAAAACAATACTTTCATTTTAATATAAAAATTTCTGCCTGGTTCAATATCAATTGCTCCACGGTTTGTTGACAAGTGATTGCTATAAGCCCTATCTCCAATATTCTCTACACCTCCAAATAATTGCAGTTTGGCAAAATCAATATTTATTAAAATTGAATGAATCATAAAATCGAATCGTGCAAAACCTTTGGTTTCTGATTCGCCATCGGCCACTTTATCCTGATCGGCAAATCCTATTGCAATTAAATCCACACCAAAATATTTAGGGAAGTTGTATTTTAAACCTAATCTACCATTCATTGAAGGAATTAAAGGTAAATTGGTTTCGTTTTTAATATCTTCTCCTCTAACAAAAGAACCTGAAGCATGTAAAACAAAATTCTTGTAGAAATTATATTGGAAACTTAAATCAACACCATAAAGTCTTGCTTCATCAACATTTGCATTAATTAAGGCAGGAATAGTATCAACAACACCTGTTGTATAAGAATAAATAAACTCCCCGGATTCTTCAACAATCATATCCGAAAGCCAGTTGACAAAACCATTCACTTTAAAATTGAATTTTGGTTTCCAAATTCGTAATCCTAAATCAATCGAATATCCTTTTTCCGGATCAAGGTTTGGATCACCCAAACGAACCATACTCCCTAAATCAATATATTTAAAACTTTCTTCCAATGATGGTGCACGAAACGATCTCCCTGTATTCAAACTTAAATCCATGTCATTAGTAAGTGCATATAAAACACCTAAATTAGCACTCCACGATATTTTGTATTCTTCGTTCTCATCAAACGTAATTCGTTGGTTTGGCGGCGAATCATTCCTTGTACCATTCACTATTAAATAATCGTAATCAAAAGCTTGATCATTGGCAATTCGTATTCCA
>JAUVUS010000115.1 GCA_030600865.1 Bacteroidales bacterium
AATATCATGATTATAGAGGATATGCTGGTAGAATTGAAGGTGGAATATTTCACGTTGGTGATAAAGTTAAAGTATTACCATCGGGCTTAAGTTCAAAAATAAAGTCAATAGATGTTTTTGAAGGCCATGAGGAAGAAGCATTTGCACCACAATCAGTAACGCTTTCTTTAGAAGATGATATTGACATAAGCCGTGGAAACCTGATAATTAAAGATAATGGTTTGCCAAAGTCAAGTCAGGATATTGAAATGATGATTTGCTGGTTTGATGAAAAACCAATGATGCTTGGAGGAAAGTATACAATGAAACATACTACTAATGATCTAAGATGCGTTATTCGCGATGTTAAATATAAAATTGATGTTAACACACTTGATCATGACAAAGAAGATAAAAAGATTGGATTAAATGATATTGCAAAGATTTCTATTAAAACAACAAAACCTCTTTACTTTGATTCATACATAAAGAACAGAAATACAGGTAGTGTAATTTTAATTGACGAAGCAACGAATAATACTGTTGCTGCAGGAATGATTATATAAAAAATTTGATATATTGAAATAAAGAGCTCCTCTTCAGGAGCTTTTTTTATGCATAATATAATAATGTATTACTTCATTATGATCAAATGCGAGCTTAGGAAGTTCATTTAAGGGGAACCAATTTAAATTTTTTGCATCATCACCGGCTTTTACTTTTTGTTTAAGATTAATTAATTCGCCTGAGTAAATAACTGAAATTGTTCTTCCTCTTGGATCGCGGCCAATCTTTCCAAATGTGCGAAATTGGCTCAATTTAATGTCTGATATTGAAGTTTCTTCCTTTAGTTCGCGATAAGCAGTATCTTCAATTTCTTCATCAATATCAACAAACCCGCCCGGTAATGCCCACTGGTTTTTGAAAGGTTCATTTTTCCTTTCTATTAATAATATATAAAAAGAATTTCCGGCTTTTTTTTTAATAATAATATCTACAGTAAGTGCAGGTCGTGGATATGCATAAGTATAAATCATAATGGTTCAGGGTTTAAGGTTCGAGGCCCAGGGTGTTAATTTCATTAACTTAGCGAAGCGATTTCACTGAAAGTAATCAATATTCATTATTCAGTTTTTATTAAATTTAATCGGTAAGAGTATTTTTTCATGCGTTTGTACTTGTTAATGCCTGAATAAGGTGGGTCGTTTTACTATTTTACTAATAAGCTAATTTTCATCATTCTCATCAGTTAAATGTTTTTCTCTTTCTTTTTGTTTTAATCTATTGTTTATAACGTAAATTATGATGACAACAGATACTATAAAAACTAAAATATAAAATTTGCCCATTTTCAACAGATATTATTTAATTCTTTTAATAACGCGTAATTCGTGTGTGTATTTTTTAAGATCAAGATTGTAAATTCCTTGTTGATCAAGTTTGTCGATACGTACTTTCCCGAATGCATGAATTATTTCATTATTATTTAATATAATTCCAACATGAATAATATTTCCTTCATCATCATCAAAAAAAGCCGAATCTCCGGGTTTAATATCTGAAATAAAATTTACTGTGCTTCCTAAATTTACTTGTTGATTTGCATCACGAGGAAGTTTTTCCCCGATTACTTTGAATACTACCTGAACAAAACCTGAACAATCAATTCCAAATGGATTTTTTCCTCCCCACAAATAAGGGCTATTAAAAAACTGTTTTGATAAATTGACTATATCTGGTTTATCATCATTATACCTTTCGTGTAACTGGTATTGATTTTTATTAATTATAAAGGTTTTATTGACTTTATTAATGTTTGGTAATGACGAACCCATTGGTAATATCATTTGTTCATTTTTATCATTTAAAATGATATTTGTAAGATTTTTGGTTACATGACCTGGATTAGAATTAATATGGTTAAATGAATCTTCAGAAAGCTCTGTTATACTATTTGAATTAATCCATCCTTCGTAATTATCAAGAGTAATCTTCACATAACTCCATTTATTAGTTTCTTCTAGTATTTGAAAAGTTTCCCCAAATAATATCTGGCTTGTCATTTCACTTTGATTACCAGATTCTTTTCTAACAGAAATTATACTTAACTCGCTAATGCCGTATTTAATCATTTGTTAAAGTTTTCAATATGCTAAAATTACAAATTACTAAATTAAGAATTGAGTGATTAGACAATTTTATACTTTTTCAACAAAAAATAAATTTACTTGTTATTTAGAGGTCACCTTAAAAGGTTTCCTATATCAATTATTTGAAAAGCTATAATATTGATGAAAATTTATACATTTGTATAAAGAACAATTAAATATAAAATGAAGCGATTTATCGATTACCTAAAGAAAAACTATAAATACATATTTAGAGCTTTTTTATTTATTGTAACTATTGCACTAATAGTATATATTTTCCCACGCGAAGGGAAATTCAGATATGAGTTTCAAAAAGGAAGACCATGGTTACATGAAAATCTTTTTGCTCCTTTTGATATTCCAATATATAAAAGTGAAAAGCAAATACAGAACGAAAGAGACAGCATGCTTTTGTACTTTAATCCCTATTTTAAATATGATAGTACAATTTTAATAACCGAAACAAGCAAAATTCTCAAATATTATTCGAGCAAACAAGAAGAGTTTATTTCAGATAAAACGGAAGCAAATAGTGGATTTAATAATTACCGGAAACAAGTTTTTATAAAAAATTCTGATAGCTTTAGGGAGGATGCTTTACAAATAATTGAAGAAATATATTTAAAGGGAATCATTGAGATTAATGAGGTTACGGAAGATCTGTCTGCTGAAGATAATATCATCCTATTAAAAGGGAATTTGGCAGAAAATTATATTTTTGGTAATACTTATACTCAAAAGAATGCATATGAGCAGGTTACAAAATTGGTAAACGAATATATTGAGGGGAATAAAGTCAACCTCAAGTACCCTGATTTTTATCGAAACATAAATCTTTATGAGTTCATTGTTCCAAATGTTTTTTATGATCAGAACACATCAGAAAAAATAAAGAATGAATTACTTAGTAATGTGTCGCTTACAAAGGGAATGATCCAGTCAGGAGAGAAAATTATATCGCAAGGAGAAATTATTGACACAAAATTGTTTAGAATTCTGGAATCGCTTAAGCATGAGTCTGAAACAAGATTGGGTAGTGATTATTTTTCTAATTTAATTTTATTGGGGCAGATAATTTTTGTTTTTGCATGTGTTTTTGTATTGTTTTTATTTCTACTGAATTTTAGAAGTGAGATTTTAAAACATAGTCTGAAAACTGTGTTCATTTTAATGTTGGTTTTGATAATTGTTTTGGTTTCCAGATTTTCAATAAAATATCTTTATATAGTTCCTTTTGCATTAATTCCTATTATAATTAAAACGTTTTATGATTCCCGACTGGCACTATTTATTCATATAATTACTGTCTTGCTTGTTGGTTTTTTTGCACCTAATGGCTTTGAGTTTATTTTTCTTAATTTTATTGCCGGGATTGTAGCTATTTTTAGTTTAACAAATTTATACAGAAGAGGGAAGTTATTTCTTACAGCCGGATTAGTAATTTTAACATACAGCTTTGTTTATTTTGGCCTGGCTATAACTCAGGAGGGGAATTTTTCAGGAATTGAATATCGTAATTTTCTTTATTTTTGTTTTAACGGTAGTTTAGTATTATTAACTTTTCCATTAATTTACATTTTTGAAAAGATATTTGGTTTTTTGTCAGATTTATCTTTAATGGAATTGTCTGATACAAATCAGAAGCTGCTTCGTTCCCTATCAGAAAAAGCCCCCGGAACATTTCAACATTCAATGCAAGTTGCAAATCTGGCTGAAGAAGCAATTTATAAGATTGGAGGAAATCCATTATTAGTCAGAACAGGTGCATTATATCATGATATTGGTAAAATTGTTAATCCAATTTATTTTATTGAAAATCAGCGAACAGGATTTAATCCCCACGATATGCACGAGTTTGATGAAAGTGCCAACATTATTATCAGTCATGTTAAAGATGGGGTAGAACTTGCAAAGAAAAATAACCTGCCTGAACAATTAATTGAGTTTATACGAACACATCATGGTACTACAAAGGTTCAATATTTTTACAGATCTTATATTAAAAAATTTCCGGATAAAGACGTAGATGTTAATATGTTTACTTATCCCGGGCCAAAACCATATTCAAAAGAAATGGCTGTTTTAATGATGGCTGATTCTGTTGAAGCTGCATCAAGAAGCTTGACCGATATAAATGAAGAGAAAATAAGCAATTTGGTTGAATCTATAATTGCAAATCAAATGAGTGAGGGGCAATTCGATTATGTAGATATTAACTTTAAAGACATAACCGAAATAAAAACTCTTTTTAAGGATAAATTAATGAATATCTACCATGCGAGAATAGAATATCCGGAAAAGAAATAAGAAATGCCTAAAATGCCTAAAGTTGAAATGCCTAAAATGATGACTAAATATTTTAGCTCATAATCTGTTTTTTTATTATCAAAAATTTAGTGATTCGCTGATATGTTGAATATTACAAATATATATCAGACTCTAATTAGTCACGTTTTTTTAAATTTTAGGCATTTCTAATTTACCATCTCATATCAATAATTTCAACATCAGGGTATTTGTTTTCATCAAAGATGAAATAAGAATCATCAAAATTTGAGTTTGTTTTATAATTCTGAATTGTAATGGTGTAATGTGAGCCATCTTTTCCAAAAATTGTGGCCGAAGAAAGAAAATATTCATTGGTATTTATTTGCAATCTTATTCTCGAGAAATCTTCTTCCATATCAATAGGAAACAAGTCAATTAATGCGTAATCTTTTTCATTTTCTGATATATTATCAATTAATTGATATTTATAATCATTTTCATAAATTGTAAACAATCTTTTTGGATTATTAAAAATATCTTCATCGTCGGGTTCAGGTTCAGTAATATTTACCTCATTTACATCAGGAAGATAACTCCATAATGTTTTTCCATCGTAAAATGATTCGCTATCCATAAATTTTAGTCGGTACTTGTCGCCTTTAACTGTAATTGTTCCTTCAGATGAATTCTGAATGTTATCTTTTATATTCTTATAAGATACTTTAAAATCTGTTTTAATTATTTTATGTGATTTTGTTTTTTCCGTAAGTTGATCAAGAATCTTTTTTGCTTCAGGATCTTGTTGTGCAATTAGTGTTGTAAATCCTAAAAGCAAAACCGATAATGATATAATATTTTTCATGTGTTTATTTTTTATATGGTTCTACTGCTATTTTAGTGAAATGATTAAATGTGTAAATGCTTACATAGTTTATTTGAAATTTGAAATTCAACTCTAAACTCTATTTCTTTTTCTGTCATAATTTTCTATAATCATTCAATCATTTAAACATTGTCCATTAAATTCGTAGTACCTCTTATATTAATTTAAATCCTTTATTGTGGATATGCTGGAATCATTAAATATTGTCAAGGAAATCTTTCAAATACTGTTCCAAAGAATATTCATCTTGAAAAAGAACCTGTCTTGCTTTACTTCCTTCAAACGGGCCAACAATATTTGCTGCTTCAAGTTGATCAATAATTCTTCCGGCACGATTATAACCTATCGCAAATTTTCTCTGAATTAATGAAGTTGATCCCTGTTGGTGTCGTACAACTAACCGGGCAGCATCTTCAAACATTACATCACGTTTTGAGAAATCTACTTCGCCAATTTCATCAAATCCTTCAGGGCTGTATTCTGGCAACATGAATGCAGTTGGATAACTTTGTTGTGACCCGATGTATTCAGTAATTTTGTCCAATTCAGGTGTATCAATAAATGCACATTGTAATCGTACTAAATCACCACCTGTTGATATTAACAAGTCTCCTCGTCCAATTAAATGATTTGCACCGGGGCTGTCTAATATTGTTCTTGAATCGACCATGGAAGAAACTCTGAAAGCAAGTCGTGCTGGAAAGTTTGCTTTAATTACACCTGTAATAATATTAGTCGAAGGTCTTTGGGTTGCAATAATAAGATGTATTCCTATTGCACGTGCTAATTGTGCTAATCGAGCAATTGGCCCTTCAATTTCTTTCCCTGCAGTCATAATGAGATCAGCAAATTCATCAACAATAACAACAATATATGGTAAATATTTATGTCCTTTTTCCGGGCTTAGTTTTCTTGCAATAAATTTGGCATTGTATTCTTTAATATTTCTTACATGAGCGGCTTTTAGCAGGTCGTAACGATGATCCATTTCAATGCCCAGTGAATTAAATGTGTTAACCACTTTTTGAGTATTTGTTATTATTGCTTCATCGGAATCGGGAAGCTTTGCTAAAAAGTGTTTTTCAATTTTAGTATATAGCGTAAGTTCTACTTTTTTAGGATCGATCATTACAAATTTCAACTGTGCCGGATGTTTTTTGTAAAGTAAAGAAGCTATAATGGCATTTAATCCTACTGATTTACCCTGACCGGTAGCACCGGCAAGAAGCAAGTGAGGCATTTTAGCCAGATCGAATACATAAGTATCGTTTGAAATTGTTTTTCCAAGGCCTATTGCTAAGTCATACTTTGATTCACTAAAAACCTTTGATTCAAGAATAGAACGCATCGAAACTATTTCAGGTTTTTGATTTGGAACTTCAATTCCAATTGTTCCTCGTCCCGGGATTGGAGCAATTATGCGAATTCCTAATGCAGATAAACTTAAAGCTATATCGTCTTCCAGATTTTTAATTTTTGAAATTCTAACACCGGGAGCAGGTATAATTTCGTAAAGGGTTACTGTTGGCCCAACAGTAGCTCTGATTTTATCAATCTGTATTTTATAATTTGCCAGAGTTTCAACAATCCGATTCTTATTTGCAATGATTTCATCTTTGTCAATTTTACCATTGGTATCCTGACCATGATTTTCAAGTAAATCTAAAGGAGGCAACTTATAAGAAGATAACTCAAGAGTAGGGTCATAATCTTCAAGCTGGTAATTTTTAAAATTACCATTTAATTTTTCTTCTGTATGCTTTTCCTCTATAGTAAGCTCTATATCCTCTTCTTTTTCAGGTATATCGTTTAAGTTATGTTTCTGCTCTGTTTGAGAAGTATTGATTTCTATTTCAGTTTTTTCTGTATTTTTTGTAATAAAAATCAAATCCTCATCAATACTTTCTTCTTTAGATTCGTTTTGTTGATTATTTTGTAGATCTTCTTGCGATTTATCTTGATCTTCTGTTGAAGATTGATCTTCAAATTCAGCATAATCTTTTTTAAATAATCCTGCAGATAATGTAATAATCCAATCGTATGATTTTTTAAAAGACAGAATAATAAATGAAATTATAGCGATAGAAAGTAAAAATGCAGTTCCGACTTTTCCTAAAAAAGAATTTAACCATTGTGCAATAATAAAACCATGCCCTCCTCCTAAACCGCTTCCTAAATAGCCATTTGAATTATCAAATAAATAACCTAAAAAAACAGATAATATTATTGTGCCAATTACAGTAATTTTAAATGCTTTGCGAATAGAGTATATTTTAATATTAAAA
>JAUVUS010000392.1 GCA_030600865.1 Bacteroidales bacterium
GTTTTTCGAAAAACGTAAGGTAAGAACTTTAGGATTTGTAAAGAAAGGCGCATTGAGATTTTATCTAAAAGGCTTTATTAGTGGATTAATGATGCTAACTATAGTTATAGTATTAATGTCAATTGTTGGAACTGTAAGTTTTAGTAAGAATCCAGAGCCAATAAGCTTTAACATGTTGGGTATTATTTTACTCATGTTAATTGGATATATTGTTCAAGGAGCAAGTGAAGAGATCCTTGCTAGAGGTTGGCAATTTCAGGTTATTGGAGCAAGATATAAACCATGGTTGGGAGCTGTAATTTCATCTGTTATATTTACTTTGTTGCATGGCTTTAATACAGGGGTTTCAGTACTTGCACTAATTAATTTATTGTTATTTGCATTCTTATTAATCTTCTTTATTTTACACGATAAAAATATTTGGGCTGCTTGTGGTTGGCATACTGCATGGAATTGGTCAATGGAAAATATTTATGGATTAAAGGTAAGTGGTACTGAGGGACTAGGATCAATTTTAAATTTATCTACTGAAGGACCAAATTATATAACCGGAGGAGACTTTGGTCCTGAAGGAAGCATATTAACGACCATTGTTCTTTTTGCAGGTATGGTTACTTTGTTAATTTTAGAATCAAAGGATATAAATAAAGCTTAGAAAACATGTAAAAGATAAATATTCACTTTTATACATTAAATGAAAATTAGTTATAATTTCTTATTATTATTAATACTATTCTTTATGAAAATTAACCTCTTACTGGTATTTGTAATCCTAAGTACGCAATCTTATGCTCAAGAATTCCCAGAAACAATTACAAAAGATTCCTTGTTCAAAAATATTCCTTCGGAATATGTGATATTAGACTCCGCTTCCGGGGATCTAAATCGTGACGAATATCTGGATTTGTTAATCGTTTTTAAGAAAAATGATGAGTCAGAAACTTCTGATGTTATTGATAACCCGGTAGATAGGCCATTGCTGATTTATTTAGGCAAACCGGATGGAAAATATCAGTTAACTGCACGTAACGATAAAGCAGTATTGTGTTATAATTGTGGCGGAATGTGGGGCGATCCTTATGAAGGATTGGCTATAAAAAACGGTTATTTTACAATTGAACATTATGGTGGAAGTGCCTGGCGATGGTCGCGTTATATAACTTTTAAATATTCGGAAAAAGATTCTAAATGGTATTTGCATAAAGATGGTGGCGATTCATATCATGCAAGCGATCCTGAAAATGTAGAAACTAAAGTAAAAACTGTTGATGATTTTGGTATTGTTGAATTTGAAGTTTTTGAATATTAAAAAATAATATAAATGATAATAGGCGTTAGCTGAGAAAAGGTGGAAATTATACCAATTCTTCTTCAAAATGTGGTACTTTAAAGTCTAGAATGGTTAATGCCGTTATATATTCAATCCATATTTGTTTTTTACAAATATGGCATTTTGAATAATAAACGGTATTAGTCCACCTTTTCAGCTAAATCACAATAATAAAATACTATTTTATTACATCAATTCCCTGTTTAAAATATTTACGGTCAAGGGCAGTTTGAAATTCTCTTAAAGCCATATTTTTTGCTTCGTTAATATTGCTTCCCACACCTTTTATGTCTACAGTTTGCTTTGCCCAAACAATATTATTTGATTTGTCTTTTATTGTAATCTTACCTGAAACATAGGAAGAAACTAATCCACCGGCACTTTCACCTCGTTTAAAATTATAAGACAACTCAAATACGTAATCAGCTGATTTAGCAGCTTTTAATTCATAACCATATTGTTTAGCATTTTGATTAAAAATATTTTCAATCCTGTCACATTCATCAGCTTTGCAACTGTTGTCTGTAATGATTAGCGCAAGAGATGGAGCTTCAATAATAACCTGAACTATTGCAGGTTTTAAATTACGTTTTAAAATTAATCCACGAATGAATAAATCATCAACTGCTTTTTGGGCAAGATTTTTTAAATTAATACTTGCTGTAATTTGTTCTTTACTATTTCTTGAATAAAGCACTTCGGGTTCTAGTTGAACGAATCCGTTAATATCAGAATTTTGCCTGTCCTTTTTTAAATAGCCACCTGTATATGAAAACTCAACAGGAATACTTTGCACAGGTTTATTGTTATATGTAAGTAGGAATTTCAGGTTTTCACTAAAACTCTCACCTCTTTTTACTGTAATCTTATTAGTGGCAGACTCTATTGCTAAAGAATTAAGAATTTCGCTGGTTGCTGAGTATAATTCGTTTCCAATATCAATACTATTACCGTCTAATTGAGTAGGTGTTTCTTCGCTTAAATATCTTTTTATGGCTTGCAATCCTTGTAAATAAAAAGCTAAAGCCTCTTTTGGTTTATTAACTTTTTGTTCTTGTAATCCCGATTGGTATTTAGCTAAAGCTGTTGCAACTGCTTCTTGCTTTTTCTTTTCTTTCATCTCATGATAAGTACTTTTAGCTATCTTGTAATAAACCCAATAAGAGCCTTCGTTTTCGTAAAAATCAACCGGATCAAAACCTTCGAGGTAATCATCAGTACTTACCTGTATTCGCTGATCAAACGATTCTGCAAAACCGTATTCAGTTTCAATACTATGTAATACCGAAGTTGAGCTAACATTAGATGAAACACTTTCAGCTAAATCTGTTAATGCCTCCTGACGTGCTTTTGCAATGTATTGAGCTGATGTTCCTACTTTTTTTACGGAACCTATACCAACGTAATATCCGGAAATTATAGGTTTTTGTTTAACCCAGTCGGGTTGAGCTTCAAATTCTGCTGCTTGTTTTTTAGCCGCGCATGATGCAAGAAATAAAGCTAGAATTACTATATATCGTTTCATTAGTTCTCAGGATTATATTTATCAACTTTTTTGGTCATTTTATTTACTGAATTATTCATTAATTCCTTCAATAATGTTTGTGAAGATTTTATGCTCTTATCAGCTTTCAAGAGGTTTTGAAGTTTTTTGATATCCGATTTATTATCTTTTTTAACATCGCTATTTGAATTGCGATCTTTATATTTCCAATAACCCGGAATTAGTTTTTTCTTATCTCCACCGAAAGTTGCATAATGTATTTTGTCCGAATTGTTATTGCTGATCATATCTGATACCATAACCGAATTATCTTCTGTAGATACTAATTTAAAATTCAGCGCAAGATTAGCTTTATTAACCTGTTGATATTCCATATAAGTTGTTTTATGGTACTTAACAGTTTCCACCTCTTGTCCCTCTTTATTTTTTGTTTTCGTTACTATCTTGAGATA
>JAUVUS010000131.1 GCA_030600865.1 Bacteroidales bacterium
ATATATAAAATTTGGATGTTTCTTTATCGTCTATTTTTATAACTTGAATAAGAATAAAAAAATTATATATTAAAAATATAACAACAAATAATAAAAATAAATATCTATAAATCAGTCCAATAAAAAAAGTTGAAATTAAAGATAATATAAAAAGTAAAGGGATAAAATGACGTAAACTCAAGTATGTAAAACTTTTAGTAATATAAACAGTAAAGATATTCCATAGCCCATTACTATAATTATTTAGAGCTAATTTTAAAAAGTTTTCGCGAACAAAATATTTACATTTGATTTCCGGTATTAAATAAATTTTCCCTCCATTTTTCTTTATTCTCCTATTTAATTCAATATCTTGATTTCTGGTGAGTTTTTCATTATAGAAACCATATTTTATAAAGCTTTCACGCTTATAACATCCAAACGGAACGGTATCAACTTCTTGTATAGAATCAGCCCCAATACGAAATAAAGAATTCCCTACACCAAATTTGTTTTGTAAAACTTTTCTAATTGAATTTGACTTTGTATTTTTATCTAGAACATCATTTATACAAATACCTCCTACATTGTCAGCATCTAGCTTTTCATGCCAATGTATCAACTTTGAAATATAATCTTTTGGGAAGCTAGAATGTGCATCTAATCGTATAATATAATCTGATTTAGAATTCTTTATAGCTAAATTGAGAGCATATGGAACAGTTTCATTTTTATTCTCTAACAGAAAAAAATTGGTATTATGTTTTATAAATTCTTCAATAATTGCAACTGTATTATCACTACTCATACCATCTATAATAAAAACTTCGATCAAATGAACTGGATAATCAAAATTATTAACAGAATCCAAAACTGTTAGTATATTTTCCTCTTCATTTTTACAAGGAATTATGATTGTTACAGTTCTATTCATTTTCCATTACTTTATATATCTCAATAAGTTTTGTTTTCTCGGTAATCCAATTATATTTAGACTTTACAGCTAATCGGCCATTTGCTCCCATCTTTTGGGCTATGTCATTATTCGTTAATAAATATTGAATTTTATTTGTAATATCGCCAATATCAAATGGATTTACAACCAATCCGCACTTATTTTCGATCACAATTTTTTCCCACAATGGAATATTTGAGACAATTAAAGGTAACCCAGCCAGCATATATTCAAACATTTTAGTTGGGAGAGCATCTAAATAATTTATTGTTGGATGCAAAAGGACCAATCCAACTTTTGCCTCTTTATATATTTGATTAGCTTGTTCTGAATTGACATATCCAAACTCAACAACTTTACTCCAGGCTTCCATGTTTTTTACTTCATTTTCAATTTTTTTTGAATTAAATAATCCTCCCAGATAAAGAACAACATCTAGTTTATTTAAAGCCGTTACGATCTCTTTAATACCACGTACTTCAGAGATTGAACCAACATAACAAATGATATTTTTTTTGTTGTTCCAGTTCATATCTACATTATTATTAACAATCTCAGGAAAATTTTTAACCGTTATAGTGTTTGTATTAATTTTTTTAAAACGATTTTCAATATGCGAAGTAACTGTAACAATATAATTAAACCTTTTTGCCAGATGATTTTCAATTTTTTCGAATATCCAACCAATAATTGCTTTCGGGATCAATGAAAAGTAAGGTTTGGATAATATTTGGCGAGGTAAATCCTCGTGCACATCATAAACTACTTTTTTCCCTATACTTTTTAATTTAAATCCTATAAAAATTAACTCAGGATCGTGAAAATGGTACACATCGCAATTCATTGATACTGCTTTTCGATATACTTTTAAAGAATCAATAATAAATCGTTTGAATATAGATTTTTTTCTTAATCCGATATCAATTAACCTTACATTGTTTAATGTTTCGTCTCCCAAACCATCAGCTACAATTAAATAAACATCAAATAAATCACTTAATGAAATGCATTGTTTATAAAAAATCCGGTTTTCGTATCGGGGATGGACAGTAGTAATATGGCAAATTTTCATCTTAATATTGATTTATCATACTGATTTACTACAAAATATATAAATATAAAGTAAACTGTATAACAGAACAAATCTATACCTACAAGTATTTTCAAAAAATCAATTATTTCAAGTCCCTCAAAAAGAAATAAACACATTAGTAAACAAAAATACATTATTTGCCAGAGTGCTCCAATTTTAATACGTTCCAGTCCTACAAAAACTACTGATAAAGGAGAAACAATAAATTTAATACCATATGAAAATATCAATATCTTTGTATAAACTCCCGAAATTATATATTGCGAACCAAATATCTGAAATATATTTTCAGCAAAAATCTCTATAAATAATATTCCTGCCAAAACAAGTAATGAAAGAATTCCTGCCAAGTTAATAATATCACTTTGAATTGGTTTTCTATTATTCTTCTTATCTGAAATTCTTTGTAAAAGAACTTGAGATAATGACGTGGTAATTATAGCTAAAGGAACAGCTAAAACTATTCTACTCAAATCAAAATATCCAACTATAGTTTCAGTATATAACTTATTAATAATTAGAATCGGTAAGGATAAGCTTATGGTGTTAAATAAAGTAGGTATAGCATAAAACTTAGGAAAATCGCGATATCTGTATAACATTAATCTAATTTGCGATATTTTAATATCTTTAAATTTGAAACCATGTTTTGATGCCTGGTAAATTCCTGATAAAAAATTCAATAAGTTTCCCACAAGATCACCTGCAAGAATTCCAAATGGATGTTTTAAAAACCCAATACCAGATTGAGTTGCTCCTTCGCCTGTTCGCCTCACTACTTTATTTATTGCAGAAGCTTTAAATGCCTTAACCCTGATCAGCCAATAATTAATTCCTTCATATGAAGCAAGTAAAAACACAGTAACCGGAAGAAAATAGAGCCATTTAGAGTAATTCTCAGGAAATTCGATAATTCTAGTCCAAAAAGGCCGGGCAATTATTATCGATAATAAAATAAGAAATGAAAATATTCCAATTATTATAGTTGAACCACCCAGTAAATTTGTACTTAATCTATCATATTTAGGAAGAACAATTGCTTTATTATATTGCAATGAAACCAATGAAACAAGTATGCTAACTAAACTAAAGTAAACAGCATAAGCCCCAAAATCAGCAGGCGAGTATAATCGTCTGGTAACTAACTGAAAGCCCAATGCTATAAATTGGGCTAAAGCTGTACCTAAAACCAGAACAGTTGTATTTTTAATTAAACTACTATTCTTTAGTTTTAATTTCAACATTAGTCTTTTTAATATTATAAGCAAAAGGAATTAATGATAATAATGTAAATGCCGGAACTGAAAAATGACTATTCCCGCTAAAAAAGGTAAAAGATAAGACCAATAAATAAAGAATTCCAAATAAAGTAATTTTCTTTCTTAAGCACCAATATCTATAAAAAATTTGAACTAAAAAAACAATATATAACAAACCTCCTAATATTCCTGAATATAAAAATGCGGAAATTATCGGGTTATGAGGATAATCGACTTCAACATCCTTATATAGTTCACTACTAAATATTGTCTTGTATATTTTCAAATATTCAAAACTCTTACCAAATAACTTATTTTTAAACGAGAAATTTCTGTAATAAAACAAGGCAAATTTCCAACGATGTAATCGACTATCACTTAACGAATTTTTATTCATTTGATTATTATTCTTCCAATCCAAAAATAACTCCATATCTGAATCAGTCTTAGCTACAACGTAAGTTTCATTTAATGTCTTTTCAATATATGGTTTTAAGAAACTATACTGATAAGGTGTAAACTGAAAGTTTGAATCTTTCATTTGAATTTTTAAACTAAAATCAGAAACTTCAAATTGCTCTCCCTTACTAGCATCTTTTATTCCCAATACTAATGCCCCTATTGCAGAACTCGATTCTTTAATCGAATAATTAACAGAAATTTCATAAACATTCTGCCTGCTTTCATTGATTTTTCTTTCTGTTTCAGCCTTTTTAAATATATAGATACTCCTTTCCGGATATCGTTTAAGATAAATTGTCGGTTTTTTATTTGATTTAATTGTTAGCTTTATTTTATTACTGGTATTTGGGATACATGGAATTACAGAAAAACACCTTGCCCATGTTTTATCATCAGGAGATACAAAAACTTTAGAATCTATTGTTTCCTCAAATAATATTGAAAAAGCCCCATAGGGTCGAAAATTAGGTTCAAATTGATCACTTTTATCAAGAAAACAAATAAGAGAATCTTTTTCTTCTTTCGATAAAGATTTATATTCATTTATGTATTGCTGATAATAATTATTTATTTCCTTCCCTCTTTCAAATTGTACCCGCCTATATATGTTTAAAAAATCCTTATCATTGGAAACTATTGATTTTTTCACTTCAGGCATTCTGCTATATGTATGATCTCCTATGTAAAAAGTATCTGACAAAGATATTTCTGGTTGTAATTTTAGCACACCAAGACCCTTAGTATCAGAATCTGTTATAAATTTAATAAGAACGGGGTAAAATCCATTTTGTAACATAGTACCTATAACAATATCATCTATATTAACCCGTTTGTCTTTCAATTTTGATAAAACAATTTTTAATTTTTCAGGTTTAACACCTTTATATTGTATATTGATTTCATTTTTGGAATTCGGAATTAAGGGAATATACATAGAAATGAAAGTTACTCCCTTCCGCGTTTTAATAAAAGATATTGGTATTAGATTATGCTGATTAAAAGGCGCTATGGGATAAATATTTTTCACAGATCGAATAGAAAAAAAATTTTTATCAATGTAAGGTATTGGCAATAGATATGGTGCAAATGAAAAAGAATCTGATTCAATAAACTCTTCAGTCAGTACTTTCTTATACTCATCAGGCAAAATGTTAACAAACTGCTCAATAGAAGAACTAAAATTGCGAAGTTCGTTTAAACTTCCAAAAGCTTTATCATATAAACCATCTGTATATTCTTCTTGAAAACAACGATTTGTTTTATAAAACATAAAGTTGTTTATCCATCCTTTAGATTCAAACATTAAAGGTAACCAGTCTTTTTTATACTGATCTCTATATGACGAAGAATCATTAAGAATTGAAGAATACCTATATAAAATTTGGGAGTATTGAGATTTTACTTGTTGGTTATTCTCAGGAAATACTCTTTCAACAAAATAGCTTCTGAATGCTGCCGAACCCGAATAAAAAAGTATTGAAGATAATATAAATATGGATATGAGAAACACAAAATAATAAGATAAAATCCTATGCCTTGATTTCTTTAAATAACTCCATAACAGGTAAACCAATAACAAAACATGAATTAAGCCAAAAACTAATAACCCACGCCTTGAGCCGGACAGTAAAACAGACACAACCAGTATTATTAAATAAATTGTGAACAGAATATTTATCCATCTGTTTTTTGCATTTCTAAAAAGAAAAACTATAATTAAAAAACAACTAATTAATGCGTATGCCAGATAATTGTAATCAATTCTTATTCCAAAAAGTTTTCCAAACCTTATACTTTCATGGGAAACATTGTTAATTAATCCAAAAACAACAATTAAGAATAATACAATATACCCAACTTCAAAATAATAGGTAAATAAGCTATATTGCTTTTCATCATGCTTTAATAATAAATGCAATAAACCAACAATAAGCCAAATATACAATGCATATAATGACTCCTTATATAATAAGGAGACTCCCTTCGTATTCAATAAAACAGACAAAAAGAAAATAACAGAGACGAATAGATATAACCATGTTTTTTTTATATAGCCAACAGTACTATCTAAAAAATCTTTTTTATTATTTTTAAATTGTGCAGAAACACCACCAATCACCAATAAAAATGAAATTCCCGATAAATAAAGCATATATGGAACTTTTCCATGAAGAAAAAGAGCAATCATTGCAAAGCTTAACAGCAGCAGTTTCCAATCAATCGAATTTTTAAACAAGATTTTTTGCATAATTAATATGAAAGTTCTTCAAAATGATTTATCTCCAATTTGTTTTGTCCACAAGTCAAGGGGTAACTAAATGATATAAAGGCTGTTATGCACATCTTATTTTATCAAGTCACCCTGAGACTATCAATTAGGTGGCTTACTACGGATTTAAGGTAATAAAAATTAATAAGACTAAGAATTTTGCCGGTTAAATTCAGTTTGTACCACATTCATAATTCTATTCCTTTCATTTTGCGTAAGATTACTACCCGATGGTAAACATAAACCATTCATAAATAAATCTTCACTCGTACCATTAACATAAGCGGGATAATTTTCAAAAACAGGCTGTAAGTGCATAGGTTTCCATAAAGGCCTGGATTCAATATTTTCCTTTTCAAATGCAAGTCTCAATGTTTCTCGTGTTATTCCATTTGTTTTCAAAGGATCAACTAAAATTGTTGTTAACCAGTAATTCGAGTAAAATTTACCTGAAGGTTCTTCTAAAAACGAAACTCCTTTGATATTAGAAAATAATTCTTTATAAAATTTTAAATTTGCTCTTCGCAGTGATACACGTTCGTCAATCACTTCGAGCTGCCCACGGCCAATACCTGCAACAATATTACTCATCCGATAATTATATCCTATATGCGAGTGTTGATAATGTGGGGCATTATCCCTGGCTTGAGTAGCTAAAAAACGAGACATATTAATATATTCTTCGTTATTAGAAATCAAAGCACCACCTCCGGAAGTTGTAATAATTTTATTCCCATTAAATGAAAGTATCCCCATTTGGCCAAATGTACCACAAGTTTTTCCATTATATTTACTACCTAATGCTTCGGCTGCATCTTCAATAATAGGAATTTCATATTTATTGGCAATTTCCATTATTTGATCCATATTAGCAGGCATA
>JAUVUS010000241.1 GCA_030600865.1 Bacteroidales bacterium
AAAAAGGCAAAAGGTGACCCCCTGTAAGATGTGTTTTACAACACATTTACTAGATTGCTGCTTGAAAAATTACTTGGAGCGGTTGTTGTTCAGACATTTATAACAAATCAGATTTTTAAAAATCTGAGGATTTATTTTCTTCAAATAAAGACGCCTATATTAAAAAAGAATTCGAATTGTACAAGTCTAAAATTAAACATTTACAGGAAGAGGTTGAATTTTTAAGAGATTTGTTAACTAAGCAGAATGTATTATAAAAAAAACTTCCGAGGTCTTTAAAACTTCGGAAGTCTGAAAGAAATTGTTTAAATTTTCTCCTTGTGATAAACATCCAAAGCAACAAGCATGGCAATAAATCCCCAAACAGGAACTGATGCTTTATCGGTATCGAGAAAGTTATTTAAAATCCCGTGTATAAAATAAGTAGATAAACCCAAAATAATATAAAGTGAAAATTCTTTTATCTCTTTAGATCTGGTATTGTGATAAACCCTGTATCCTGTTTTAAAAGCCATAAAGACAACAAGCATAAACGATAGCAGTCCTATAATCCCGGATTCAGATAAAGGCCCTAAATACTCACTGTGAGCATTCCCCAGATCACCAAAATTCGTACTAATAATCGTTCTGTCGTAAGAAAATTGAAACGGCGCATACTGAAATTTATATGTTCCCGGGCCCCAGCCCCAAAACGGTTTTTCTTTGAACATCCGAATGGCACATTTCCAGCGATTAATTCGTTCCATGTTTGATGCGTCGGAGGTTATGTTGGCCATTGACTCTATATGCTCTGAAAATTTTCCTGAAGATTCAGATTCATTTCTTTCTAAACCCTCAAGTACTTTGTTTTGCAAAGCAAAAAATAAAAACACAACACCTAATCCTGCTATGAGAACATATCTAATCTTAATCTTTAGTTTAAAAATAATTAATAATCCTATTCCGGCAAATAAACTTAACCAGGCTGCTCGTGTGTATGAAAGAATAATTGCTATAACAAAAATGATGAAAACAATAATTGTGCTTGTTCTTAAAAACAGATTGTTGTTTTTCCTTATTAGGAAATAAAACAAAGGAAAAAGAAACATTACAAGCATGGCTCCATACGATGTGTGATCGCTAAAAAATGGCCAAACAACCCAGTTTGATGCATGCTGATTATCTAATCCATAACCTGATAATCTGATGTTTGTATAAAAAATAACTATTATAAGAGATGCTATATAAAACCAGTTAAATTTTTCAATGTTTTTGAATTCCTTAAAAAGCTGGGTAGCTAAAAAATACATTGCTACAATAAACCACAGCCTCGACAATAAAAACTTAAAAGATACTCCGGGCATTGTGCTGGTAAAGCTTGTGAGAAAAATCCAGAAAAGATTTATATAAATCGCTATTGAAACCGGATGTAACAATACTTTTTTATCGAACTTACCATCCAGCAACAATTTGAATATAAACAAAACAAAAATTCCCAGAAGTAAAGGCTCTGTTGGTAATGATAAATTAAACGGAATACCCGGGAGTAAATCATCTAACTGAATAGAAAGTGGTGTAAAAAAAACAACAGCTAAAAGAATTTTATCGAGTGAGATAAAACTGGCAAATAAAAAAAGTAAAATTACAGGTAAAAATGCAATATAGTAGAAATCATAAGCTATAAACAGAATGTTAATGGCTATGAAAATGAGTGAGACAGAATAAAAAAGGATTTTATTCTTTGACAAAGCTTTATTGTTTAAATTTCAACAGATCTTTATATCTCTCAATAAAAAGCATCATTAATACAGCAAAAACAAATGCAGAAATTGCAGAAACCACACTAATTAACCAGCGAACCGGATAAGCCTTTTTCTCGGCAGGATAAGCTTTTGCCACCATAAACTTTCGTGGTAAATCCTGATTTGCATTTACTCGTGCCTCAACCAATTTTGATTTTAAATCGCTTAAGCGTTTATTTTCGTTCACAAGTTGCTCGTTTAACGAAATATATTTAGGATCGGTTCTTTTGTTTCCTAAAGCTTTTAAGGAGATTTCTATTTGCTCTATTTAAGATATTAACAGATTCTACTCTCCTTCAACCACTTTTAAAATTTCAACCGCAACATCGTTCTGCATTTTATTTAAAGTTTCGTCAAGCAAAGAAGCTATTTCATTTGCAATATCAGCGGCCATCTGTGGATCGGTATCCATAACTTCAATTTGAACTGCCTGGTATTCTGTTTTTTTAAACCTGATATTATCAGAAAATTCTTCGTGTAACTTAGTCATTGGATATTCTCCTTCTGAATCAATATCGTAGTGATGCAGAAGATCAAATTTGTCGATGATTGCAAATCGAATTTTTTCTGAGTATAAAGTTTGAATTAGCTGTTCCGATGCTTCCTCATCGCCAAAATTCATAATATGATCATCAGGATCAATCAACTCTGCTGTTGTTAGTGCGTGCGATACCGAAACTTGCGTTTTTGGAAATAGTATTACAGATGACTTAAACTTTGGAGTTATTGTCATTGAAACAATTACGGAGACAATGGCTGCAACTAATGTCACAATAATAATTGGCCATTTGTGCTTAAACATAAATCGAATAATATCCATAGAGTTAAAGTTATAGTTATCTTGCATAATGACATTATTTACAAAACCTTAGTGTAGCTTTTGTTCTTAGTGTTTTAGTGGTAAATGTAAAATCACCACTAAGGCACTAAACTCACTGAGAAATCACTTAGATTTATATTGTTCTGATCAAAAAATAATTTTTCTTTCCTTTTTGAACCAGTATATATTTATCATTCAATAAACGATCGGAACCAAGAGATATTTCTTCTGATTGAATTTTTTCTTTATTAATACTCACTCCTCCACCTTTAATGGTTCTTCTCAAATCTCCTTTGGAAGGAAAGATTTGAGTTTTTTCAGCCAACAGATCTAAAACATTAATTCCTGATTCAATTTTTGATTTTTCAACATCAAACATTGGTACTCCTTCAAAAACAGATAAGAATGTTTTTTCATCGATATTTTTTAACTCTTCGGTTGTTGCTTTTCCAAATAAGATTTTTGATGCAGTTACAGCTGTATTATAATCATTTTCAGAATGAACCATTACAGTCATTTCTTTTGCCAGACCTTGTTGTAAAGTTCTCAAATGTGGTTCTTCACGATGTTTTTCAATTAAAGAATCTATTTCCTCTTTCGATAACATTGTAAAAATCTTAATATACTTTTCAGCATCCTCGTCAGAAACATTCACCCAAAATTGGTAAAATTTATATGGAGTAGTTAATTCCGGATCTAACCACACATTTCCTTCCTCTGTTTTTCCAAACTTATTACCATCGGCTTTGGTAATTAAAGGACATGTTAAAGCAAATGCTTCTCCTCCTGTTTTACGGCGAATTAATTCCGTTCCGGTTGTAATATTTCCCCACTGATCGGATCCTCCCATCTGCAATTTACAATTCTTGGTTTTATATAAATGGTAAAAATCTGTTCCCTGAACCAGTTGATATGAAAACTCTGTGAAAGACATTCCTGTTTTAGATTCTTCACTAATTCTTTTTTTAACAGAATCCTTAGCCATCATGTAATTAATGGTAATGTGTTTGCCTATATCACGAATAAACTCAAGAAATGAATATTCTTTCATCCAATCGTAATTATTTACCATTTCGGCTCCGTTTTCCAGGCTAGAATCAAAATCAAGCAATTTTTCTAACTGCTTTTTCAGGCAATCCTGGTTATATCGTAATGTTTCTTCGTCAAGTAACTTTCTTTCTTGCGATTTCCCGGATGGATCGCCAATCATTCCTGTAGCTCCACCAACCAAAACAAATGGTTTATGACCCGCAGCCTGAAAATGTTTTAGCATCATAACGCTAACCAGGTGCCCAATGTGTAATGAGTTTGCTGTAGGATCAATACCTACATAAGCAGCTGTCATTTCTTTTTGCAGTTGTTCTTCGGTTCCCGGCATGATATCATGTAACATGCCTCTCCATTTTAATTCCTCAACGAAGTTCATTCTCTAATTGTCTGTTTTGAATAATTTATAAATATATTCTTATATAATTTCTTATATATTAACTCCTATATCAACCTGCTCTTCTTCAAATTTTTCCCTGATTTTATCAAAATTCAAATAAGGAAAAATCATTGGCGCAAAATTAGACAGGGGTTTATAAAATAATGAATTTTCTTTTGTTTCATCGGGAATAAAATTGTATTTATTATCTGCCTTATTAATTAAAACCAAAATAATACTTACAATAAATGCTATTTTTAATACCGAAAACAATACGCCAAGCAAGCGATTAACTATTCCCAGTGCAATTGCATCAATCAGCTTATTAAGCATCCTTGCAAATAAATGAACAGCAATAACAATAACAACAAAAGTTACAGCAAAGGATATAATTGGCAAATACTGACCTGAAATATCAAACTTTTTTATAATTAAACTGGAGGTAATATCAGAAAACATAACAGCACCTAAAATACCTAAAAGCAAGGCTGCTAATGTAGCTAACTGAATAATAAAACCTTTGGTATATCCACGGTAGGCACTCCACAATAATAAAATAGCAAAAACCAGATCTATAGTATTCATAAAAAATCAATTCTGTTTACAAGAATCCGTAAAAATAATAAAAAGATTCAGGAAACTTGTTTCTAGTTTATAGTTTCTGGTTCAATGTTATAATTACACCTGGTGATTTGTAATTAAAAGCCTGTTAGGTCTTTTAAAAAGGACTTCCGAAGTTTTGAAAACTTCGGAAGTGTAATAATTATAAAATTAGTTCATTTACTAACTTTTCCAAAGTTTAAAACTTTGGAAAAGCTTGTTTATAAAAAAATTAACCACCAACCGTAATTGATGTCCCTCTTCTGCCAACAAAAGGAATTCCGATTTTTATACCTGTATATTCATGTGTAGTTCCTTTGAAACCAACAAAAACTTCAACATTAAACATCAGGAATATTTGATTTA
>JAUVUS010000384.1 GCA_030600865.1 Bacteroidales bacterium
CCTCCTGAGTTTAAAAAATCTCCTAAAATAAATGCTAGCAGTGCCATACCTATAACTACTGCAACTAATGCTCCTGCGCGATTTCTAATTTTCTCTAATGTTGCCATTGAATATTGTTTTTGTCAAAATTTTTAAAGGCAACATTAGAGAAAATTAGAAATCGCGCAGGAGCATTAGTTGCAGTAGTTATAGTTATGGCACTGCTAGCATTTATTTTAGGAGATTTTTTAAACTCAGGAGGAGCATTATTTTCAAACTCTCAGTTTGAAATTGCCGAGATATCAGGAAAATCTATTCCTTATCAAAAATATCAGAAAGAACTCAATGATATTATAGAGATTACTAAATTTAGTACTGGTCAGACTGCACTGGATGAAGCTTCTGTTCAAAGAATTCAAGCACAGACATGGAACCAACTGGTTAGAGAATATGTTTTGGAAGACGAATACAATGAAATTGGCTTAGATATTAGCAGTCAAGAATTATGGGATATGGTTCAGGGAGAAAACATACATCCTATAATTCAAAATCTATTTACAAATCCAGAAACGGGCGAATTAAATACAATGGCTGTAATCCGATTCTTAAAAACATACGATCAGGATCCCACAGGTCAGCAAAAAGCTTACTGGTTATTTATTGAAGATCAAATGATTCAGGAAAGAATGTTTGCCAAATATTCGTACTTAATAAACAAAGGACTATATTCGACTAAAACAGAAGCTCAAAACGAACTTGACAACATTAACAAAAAAGTTGATTTTGAGTTTGTTATACAAAATATAAATACAATCCCTGATAGTTTAATCACAATTAAAAATAGTGATTTAAAAAAATATTACGATAATCATCAAAATGAATTTAAGCAAGAAGCATCAAGAAATATAGAATATATAACTTTTGATGTTGTTCCTTCAGAAGCTGATAAAAATACTACCGAAGAATGGATTAACAATATCAGGGAAGATTTTGCAAATACAGAAAACGACAAGGAATTTATAAGTTTAAATAGTGATTTTTCTTTTGATAATAACTATTACAAGAAGGATGAATTACCTGAAGGGTTAAGAGATATAATATTTGATGCTGAAGAAGGATTTATGCATGGCCCTTATTTTGAAAACGAAGCATTTCTTTTAGCTAAACTTTCAGAAACTAAATATTTGCCTGATTCTGTTAAAGCAAAGCATATTTTATTACAACCAACACAAAATCAAAGCTCCAGCCAGATTTTTGCAATTGCTGACAGTATTATAAATCTATTAGAAAATGGCACTAATTTTGCTTCATTATCTACACAATTTTCAGCCGATAAAGCTGCAAACGAAAAAGGTGGCGATTTAGGATGGTTCAGAGCAAATCAAATGGTTTCTCCATTTAGCGATACAGCTTTTATGGCAAAAGTTGGTGAATATAAACTTGTTGCAACTCAATATGGATTACATATTGTTCAGGTAACAAATAAAGCTAAAGATGAGAAAAAAGTTAAACTTGCTATTTTGGGACAAAAATTAGAGCCTAGTTCAGAAACTTACCAACAAACATACGCTCAGGCAAGTAAATTTGCCGGTAACAATCACACATACGAAGAATTTTTACAAGCTATCGAAGAGGAAGGATTAACTAAAAAGATTGCTGCCAATATTAATGAAGCAGATCAACAACTTGCAGGTTTGGAAAATCCAAGAGAATTAATACGATCAGTGTATGATACCGATAAATATGATATTATTAAGTCACAAAATAATCCGATTTTTACATTAGGCGATCGTTATGTAATTGGATTTGTTAATGAAGTTAAAGAAGATGGTATTGCTCCATTCGAACAAGTTAAAGCACAAATAACAGTGCAGACTAAGAAACAGAAAAAAGCTGAATATCTTGCAGAAAAATTTAATGAGGCTTTACAGGAAAATAATGATTTAGAATCTTTAGCCACTAAATTTAATACCGTAGTACACGAAGCTAATGATATTAGTTTCCGTTCTTACTCTGTTCCTAATGCCGGCATTGAGCCTAAACTTGTTGCAGTTGCAACATCAATTAAGGTTGATCAGATTTCCATACCTGTAAAAGGAGATAACATTGTGTTTGTGTTAAAGGTTAATTCTGTAAGTATGGAAGAAAATACCAATATTGAACTTCAACAAATGCAAACCATGACACAGTTTCAAAACAGAGCAAATTACGAAGCTTTCGAAGCTTTAAAAGAAACTGCTAATATTATAGACAAAAGAGCTAAGTTTTATTAGAAAATACATTTCCATAAAGAAAAACGGAGTGAATTTTTCACTCCGTTTTTTTATTTTATTTTATTCTTAACTCTCAACAAAGTCCTGAACATAGGTTCATCAATGTTATTTTTCTGTCGATATTTTATAGCTGCTTGCATCAGTTCCGGTG
This sequence comes from Bacteroidales bacterium, assembly GCA_030600865.1. Classification (GTDB taxonomy): domain Bacteria; phylum Bacteroidota; class Bacteroidia; order Bacteroidales; family UBA12077; genus UBA12077. The sequence goes on from JAUVUS010000384.1 coordinate 2,404, forward strand.
ACGGCTCAGTATCAATAGAATTCATTATATTATTTCTTTTTCCAATTTCCCTGTCTAAAATGTGAGTAAGGTTTGCTTTCCCTATTGTTGGACTTACATAAAACATCGGATCTATAACACTCATATCTTCTGTAATAACTCCTTCATCAATAGCAATATCGTATAATTCTGTATTTGGAATAACTCGTATTCCTTCGGTAATATGAACCATATCATCTTTAGAAATATAATTATCAATAAATTTAAATGTTTCCAAAATAGTATCTTCAGTTTCGCCGGGCCCACCTAACATAAAAAACCACATTGTAGGCATATCATGTTTACGAATTATTTCTGCACACTGAATTAATTTATTCTTACTAAAATTTTTCCTGTATTTTTTTATCATCAACTCAGAAGCAGAATCAGGAGTACAATCTATCTGGGTAAAACCAGCCTGTTTCATTAATAAAATTAATTCATCTGTTACTTCCCCCGGGTTAACTCCCATGGTACGAATCTTTATTTTCAAATTTCTTTTAATAATCTCTTTACAAATATTTATTGCATGTTTAAGTGGAGAATTAAATGTTGAATCAACAAATTCGAAAGTAATACCGGGTATTCGGTTTTGCACTTCTTCAATTTCATCGACGATACCGGAAACAGGTCTCAATCTGTATTTTCTCCCTTCGATGTTTGGATATGAACAGTATATACACTTATGAGTACATCCTCGTTTTGTTTGAACAGGATAGCTCCCTTTCTTACTATATGGTTCAAAATTTATAAATTGATCGATATTTGCTCTTGGTATTAGCAAAGGTTTACTAGTTTGTTCTTTTATCTTAATGTATTTATTATGCTTAGAAATAACATTTTCCAGCTCTATATCATAATTTCCATTTTCCAAGTAAGAAAGTAACTTTGGAAATAATCCCTCGGCCTCCCCAACAATACCATAATCAACATTAAAATATTCAAATATTTGTTC
>JAUVUS010000366.1 GCA_030600865.1 Bacteroidales bacterium
GATTCATTTAAGCGACTTACTGTTTTGTCATATTCAGCAAGTATATTTTTATCTATAAGTGATTTAACAATTGCAGAACTTGATTTTGAATCTTCAATCAGTTGTTGTTTCTTGACTTCAACGGTTTTCTTCTTGATAAAACTTCCTGAAAGTTTTAGATAGCTCATTAAAACATGAAGTTGTTTGTGAGCACGATTCAGCGAATCGAAAATTTCATTTAATTGCGATTTTCTTGTAATAGAATCGTTCAGTTTTATAAAAGTTTCAGTTTTGGGCTTGTAATTTTCTCTTAGCTTCTCTTCAAGGATTACAGCTTTTTTGTCCAGTAGGGATTTAATAATCGGTAAAGAATCTTTTCTATTTAAAGCCCCCGAAATTTCGTTAATGCTTGCAATGTTTTTATTAGCCAAAAAATCAAGAACAAGAGTTTCTGTGGGGGTAAATTCTTTTTGCTCAATTAATTCAGGATTATAAATTACTTTTGTCTCACTTTCCAGTTTTAGTCCTGATGGTAAAGCTGCTTTAAAAACTTCACCTACCGAACACATGTAATAATCGGCAATCCACTGCCACAATTTGAATTGTTGTTCGTTTACTATTGGTTTATCGTCTAATACAGATATGATATCTTTGGTTTGATATTCTTTTGGGGCTTTTTGGTGAATAGAAAAAACAACGGCAGTGTATATTTTTCGTGACCCAAACTGAACAATCACTCTTTTACCAACTTCAATATTTTCTGATAAGGATTCAGGAATACTATACGTAAATAATTGTTTTAGCGGTAAGGGGAGTATTACATCTGTAAAATATTGCTTATTGCTCATTTAGGTTCAGGATTTACCAAAAAACAAATCTAATTTAAATTGAAAGGATTTCAATGTTTTTGGCAATTTTTCCCATTAGCCAGCGTGGTGATGATGTAGCCCCGCAAATCCCGATTGAATCAGCATTTTTAAACCAATCAGCATTGAGCTCATCGACATCTGAAACAAAATAGGTGTTTGGATTTTCTTCTTTACATACCTGGTAAAGCATTTTGCCATTAGAGCTTTTTTGCCCGCTAACGAAGATAATTACATCATGTTTTTTTACAAATTCGTGTAGTTGTGGCTGACGATGCGAAACTTGTCTGCAAATAGTATCATTGACAATGAAGTCAACATCTTCTTTGCCCTGAGCTGCAACCATACGTTTTTTTATTTCATCCTGAATTTCGTAGAAACCATTAATGTTTTTTGTTGTCTGAGAAAACAGGTTGATAGCTTTAGTAAAATCTATATTGTCCAAATCCTCGATTTCACCAATAACTATTGCTTCGTCGTTGGTTTGTCCAACCAGTCCATTTACCTCAGCATGACCTTCTTTTCCGTAAATTACAACTTGCCCGCCCTTTTTAAGAATAGCATCAAATCCTAACTTAATATTATTTTGAAGCTTTAGCACAACAGGACATGATGCATCGATTAATTGTATGTTATTTTTAATTGCTGTTTCGTAAGTTTCAGGTGGTTCGCCATGTGCTCGTAAAAGAACTTTACAGTTTTTGAGTGTTTTAAATTGTTTATGATCGATAGTAACTAGACCTTTTTTCTTTAATCGTTCCACTTCGGCACTATTATGTACAATATCACCTAAACAATATAAAGTTTTGTTTCGGTCAAGTTCCATTTCTGCAAGTTGAATAGCATTTACAACGCCAAAACAAAAACCTGAATTACTATCAATCTCAATTTTCATTATTGTATTTCTTAGTTGAAATGCTGAAATACTCTTACAGCTATTTTTAGTTTTTATAATCAATAACGAACATCGAATCCTGAATTTTGAAGTAATTTGAAATTTATGTAAAATCTTAAATCAAAAATCGTTGTTCTTAAATCGATTGTTTATTAATTAATACGTTCCTTAACTAAACCAATAATCCAGTCTAATTGTTCTTGTTTGTTAATATTACTATTGTCTAGTTCAATTGCATCGTGAGCTTTTTTTAGAGGACTTTTATCACGTGTTTCATCGATATAATCACGCTTTTTAACATTTTCCAGAATTTCTTCGTAGCTTACATCAACATTTTTTTCTTTTAATTCCATGTATCTTCTTTGAGCTCTGACTTCTGCTTTGGCATTCATAAAGATTTTTAATTCAGCATTGGGAAAAACGACAGTTCCAATATCGCGACCATCCATTACAATACCTTTTCCTTTTCCCATTTCTTGCTGAAAGTTCACCATTTTTTCGCGAACAAATCCAATTTTACTTATAAAGCTAACGTTGTTGGAAACATTCATTTCACGAATCTCATCTTCTACGTTTTCATTGTTCAGGTAAGTTTCCTGTCTGTTTTTTTCTGTATTATATCTGAAATCAATCTGAATCTGCTTAATCAGATTTTGAAGTTTTCCTTCATTTATCTGATGGTTGCTATCATTAATCAAGTTATTTCTTAGAGCGAATAAGGTTACCGCCCGATACATTGCTCCGCTGTCAATATATTTATAATCTAATAATTTTGCGATTTCTTTTGCCAGTGTACTTTTTCCTGATGATGAGTAACCGTCAATGGCAATAATTATTTTTTTATCTGATTTAATCATTCTGAATTTAATTTGAGCACCAAAGGTAAATCCAAAAATGTCATTTGACAAATTCTTTTATCAACCTTAAAAGAAAATTTTATAGATTTTTTCTGAAACTATCTAAGTTTGTGCTTATTGAAAAATGATCAGAAGCTCCTGCTAAATGATAAGTAGCGCGACCATAACTCAAGTGAAATTTTGAAATTTTAACTCCAAATCCCCAAGAGAAACCAATGGTTGAAGTTTTTGACTCGATTAACATTTCCTGTCTTCGACGATAATAATATCCTGCTCTTAGATACAAATTATTAATCGGACTAAATTCAACTCCAAGCAATATATGACGCATAAACTGATCGGCAATTTTATCTAAAGTTGATTCCGAAGCTTCCTGGCCTGATAATGGATCTAAATTAGATTCATTTTCAGGTTTGTCATAAGTTAAATCCCACTTTTCTAAATGATCGAAAGTGACTGAGAATCTTAAAGGTGCATGTTGTAGTTTTTGCGATATTCCCATCTGAATATTAAATGGCAAAGCTTCTTTTTCATCGGTATATCCTTTTAGTTGGGTGCCAAGATTCTTTACAACAAGCGCAGCAGAAAAAAGACTTCGTGGCTTATTATAAACTACGCCAAAGTCAACTGCTATTCCCAATGATGTATACTTTTCAAGAGTTGAAATTATTGGTTTAACATTAACACCTACTCTAAAACTACTGTCAATAGATCGAGAGTAAATCAGATTTATAGCATATTCAGCAGCTTTAAATTCTCCGGTTACGATTCCTTTTTCGTCGGCAGCAATAAATTTCCCGTAATTGATGTATTGAATACCGCCGGAAAAAATGCCATTATCTTTTATATTTGTTGCATAAGCTGCATAACCATAATTAATATCAGTAAAGTAATTTACATAATTAAGAACCATGTCATGATTCATTTCCGGATTAAGCAATGCGGGATTATGAAAGCTTAGATTAAAATCGTTGTCGTTAATAGC
>JAUVUS010000126.1 GCA_030600865.1 Bacteroidales bacterium
CCTGCAACAAATCCAATAAATGTTGTCATTATAACAATTCTAAAGATTGTAGGACCACTAGCTTCTGTAGTTAGAAGTATCAAATGGCCTAATCCAAAAAGTATTCCGCTTAATATTACAGGTAGGCTAACATAAATATTTTTATTAATTTGCATTCCTATTGACTTTAAAGGTTCAAAGAAATTTTGGATAAACCCCCTGAATAAAAATTCTTCACAAATACTCGCATATATAAATACAAAAATGAAAATCTGTAATGTGCTCATACTAGTTAGTGCCGGATGACCTTTATCTGATGGGTCCATTGGAATTCCAACAGCTAAGAGAATGCCTGATGCTAATAACATTGCAATTAAAAATGCCAGAAAAGTTATTAATGATCCATAGACATAATATTTTAATTTCACTTTTTGAAATTGAAATTTAAAAGTGCCATTCTTTGTGAAAATATACATTGCAATAATTGAAAATACTAATATCGTAGTATGTGTAAGGAATGTTCCTGGTATGAATTCACTATTAATATGGAAAATGCGTGAAGCAATAGCTCCCAGTCCAAAAATTAGAATAGTTAAAAAAATACCTGAAATTAAATTTTGTGTTTTTTTCATTTTCTTTAATTTTAAGATTAATATTCGAGTCTGTTTTGTATTGATATTTTTGTAGTTGATACATTTTTAGCTGCTTGTGTTTAAAAATCTTAATATGTAGAAATTGGAAATTAGAAATTAAAAAATTGACTTTCTTCAGAATTTAATTCCTTTCAGTCATTGAGCTCGTAAACTCGGTTCAAGTTTCAAGTTTCGAATTTCATTATAATAATCATTCTCATATGTGTTTTAAAATCAATCATAGTCTGCTCCGATATTTTTTGGGTGGTATTTCATCTATCTTTTAAATAGCTTATTAAATCCGGGGATATTAGTATTATAAAAATATTTTTGTTGATCTAAAATGCTTTTTACTTCGGTTTCAAAATTGGGCTTGTCAATTTTAGATAATATTTTCATGGTAGTTTGTTCGTGCAAGCGACCTGCATGCAATATGCACGACATATAAAGGTTATTACTCCATGTAGCTTGTATTACTGTATCTAAATTATCATTCATTAAAGCAATTAAATGTTCTTCTCCATCTATAATTAAATTTAGCTGTTGGCTTTTCCAATGTTCTAAGGCTTGTTCACTAATATTTGCACAGGTAATGTCGGCTCCTTTAATTTCGATAGGAGCATAAGCTTCAATATAAACATCAACACCACGATTAACAGCAGCTTTTATTGAGTCAATTACAGAATTAAGAGCTTTAGGAAACGCATCAATAACAGCAATAGTTTTACATTTACTCATCATTGTCCTGAATCGCTCAAATACCAGTGGAACAGATTCTATCGAATAACTTTTCTCATCGATAAATTCATTATTTAAAGTTTTTAAAAACTCCTTTGCAACTTTTGTTTTTTCTGAAATATTTCTTTCGTAAAGTTTTAAGAACTCGTCAGGATGTACAGCTTTGCATGACTTGTTTTTATTGTTTTCGATTATAACGGCTCCTTTATTAGCTAAGGCATCTATAGCTTTATAAACATTGGCAGTAGGTTTATTTATTAGTTTACCAATTTTATATGCTGTTGATGGTGGATGTGTTAATAAATGCACATAAACTTCTGCTTCCAGTTTGTTAAATCCAATGTTGATTAATATGTCAATATTTTGGAGCATTGATCTTATATTTTATTTTACGTTTTGTAAATATAATAAAAAACTACTACTAAAAATAAAATCTTTTGAATAATTTAAAATTTATATTCTGTGAACATTTTGTAACTGTATTTGTTCTTAAATAAGAATAGTTCTTAACTAATAGTATTTATTAATGGAATTTGGTGAAATAAGAGATATATTAATTGATAAAGGATTAAAAGTAACTCCTCAACGATTAGCAGTTTTAGAGGCAGTAATTGAGTTGGGTAATCATCCTTCAGCCGAAAAGGTTATAGAATTCATCAAGTTAAATCACCCAAATATAGCGGTTGGTACAGTGTACAAAACGCTTGAAACTTATGTCGAAAAAGGGATTATTAAAAAGGTAAAAACAGATAGAGACATTATGCGTTACGATGCTGTTTTAGATAAACATCATCATTTATATTGTTTAGAATCGAACAAGATAGAAGATTATTATGATGATGATTTAAACAAAATAATAGAAGATTATTTCGAGAAAAATAAAATTAAAAATTTTAAAATAGAAGATATCAAATTACAAATTATAGGAAACTTTTTAAATTAATATTAACAAAAAACTTAAAAAAAATGGAAGAAAAATTAGAACAACAAGAAGTAATTTCAATGCCACGTATTGGCGATGCTGCACCGGAATTTAAGGCAGTGACAACTCAGGGAAAAATAAATTTTCCGTCAGATTATAAAGGAAAATGGACAATATTATTTAGTCACCCTGCAGATTTTACACCGGTTTGTACCTCGGAGTTTATGACATTTGCTAAGATGGAAAAGCAATTTAACGAAGCAAATTGTGATCTTATAGGTTTGTCAATTGATGGATTATATAGCCATATTGCATGGTTGCGTACCATTAAAGAAAAAATTGAGTATAAAGGAATGAAGGATATTGAAATTAAATTCCCTTTAATTGAAGATATCAAAATGGATGTAGCCAAAAAATATGGCATGATTCAACCTAACGAAGATACTACAAAAGCAGTAAGAGCTGTATTTTTTGTAGATCCTAAAGGAATTATTCGTGCAATTATTTATTATCCATTAAGCTTAGGTCGTAATTTCGATGAGCTTTACAGGGCTCTTATTGCTATGCAAACATCAGATGAATTTGGAGTAGCTACACCGGCTGACTGGCGTCCTGGCGATGATGTAATTGTGTCACCTGCAGGATCATGTGGAATGGCGGAGGAGCGTATGGAAAGTAAGGATATGAAATGTGAAGACTGGTTTTTTTGTACTAAGAAATTAGATAAAGATGAAGTAATGAAGAAAGTTCTGAAAAAATAACTTTTTAAAGAAAATTGTTCTAAAGGGAGAGTGTTTATTTTGAATACTCTCCCTTTTTTGTTATTAACTAATAAATAGTTTAATTTTTTTTTATAAATTTACTTTCCTTATTTTAAAGACTCTTTTATATGAAAGTTTTGAGTTTATTATTTACTGCTTTTATTTTTGTTTTATTGTTTTCGTGTAATAACAAGGATTTCAACAATAACAAACAATCAATCGAAAAATATTGGGAAACGCTTGATTCAAGTGGGTTTTCTGTTTATTTGGGCAATGCAATAAAAAAACAACAGATTTTTATAAATGTGATAACTGCAGATTTAGAAACCGATGAAGTTGCAAGTGACCCGGGAGTTGATGCTGCTGATGATCCTGCTATTTGGGTAAATACAGAGAATCCTGAAAAAAGTTTAATACTTGGCACTAATAAAAAAGGCGGTGTTCATGTTTATAATTTGAATGGGAAGGAACTACAATATGTACAACCCGGTTGTATTAATAATATCGATTTAAGAGATGATTTTGTTTATAATGATCAAAATGTTGTTCTGGTTGCAGGTAGTAACTGTACATTAAATTCTGTTTTATTGTTTTATATTGATAAAAAGACACTTACATTATCGGATACAATTTTGAACATTAAATCATCGGTTGATTTGGTGTATGGACTTTGTATGTATAAAAGTGCAGTAAGTGGGAAATATTATGTATTTGTGAACGGAGAAGGAGGTGAAGTTGAGCAATGGGAACTGAATTCGCAAAATGGAAAACTAGGTGCCGATCTTGTTCGTAATTTTAAAGTTAGTAGTAAACCTGAAGGAATGGTTGCTGACGATAAAGAAGGAATTTTATATATTGGAGTTGAAGAAGAAGGGATTTTAAAGCTAAATGCAGAACCTGAATATGAATTTGAAACCATTTGGCTAGAAGGTAGTAACCCTACAGAACGATCACTTGTATCTTCCGATATTGAAGGACTGGCATTATATAAAACCGATGAAAAAAATTATCTTATAGCTTCAAGCCAGGGAAACTTTTCTTATGCAGTTTTTGAAATAGGCGAAACAGATAAATACTTATTTAGCTTTGTAATTGACGATGGCGAAATTGACGGAGTTATTGAAACAGATGGTATTGAACTTGTTAATTTCCCTCTTAATGAAAACTTCCCCAAAGGAATGCTGGTAGTACATGATGGATATAATTTTAGTAATGATACTCTAAGAAATCAGAATTTCAAATACATTTCCTGGGAAAAAATCGAAACATTTATAAATAATCAATAAATTATACGTGATTATTAATCTCTTAAATTAGAATGATTTACTAATTATTTTATTTGATAATTTGATTTATTTCTATTTTTACGCTATTTTGAGAACAATTAGCAAAAGTATTTATGATAGAATTCGGTCAAATATTAATTATTCTATTTGCATTTATCTGGGTTGTTATTGCTAGCAATCAGGTAGCTAAATTCTTTCAGAAAATAAAATTTCCGTTAATTACAGGTTTCCTTTTATCTGGTATACTTATTGGTCTGTATGGTTTAGATTTAATTCGTATTGATTCAATTGGTAAATTAGATTTTATTAACTACACTTCTCTTGCTTTTATTGCTTTTGCTGCAGGTGCCGAGCTTTATCTTAAAGAAATACGAAATAGTATTAAAAGTATTGTATGGAATACTTTCGGGCAATTAGTGGTTACTTTTATTCTTGGGTCATTAACTATGTATTATATTGCTGATATTGTTCCATTCATGCAGGGAATGTCTCATGAGTCAAAAATTGCTGTATCAATTTTAACAGGAACTATATTTGTAGCACGATCTCCTTCATCTGCAATTGCTGTAATTAGTGAAATGCGTGCAAAAGGCCCCTTTACCAGAACGGCTATAAGTGTTACTGTGATTAAAGATGTGTTAGTTATTTTCCTTTTTACAATTTGTTTGTCAATAGCAAATGTATTGATTCATGGAACCGATTTCCATTTAGATTTCATTATTTATTTAATTTTTGAGTTAATACTAACATTCATATTTGGGTTTATTCTTGCGAAAATTATCGAAGTTTTACTAGTGATTCCGGTATCTGATTATATAAAAGCTATTTTTATTTTAATACTTGGATTTGGTGTTTATGAATTTTCTCATTTTTTACGTGATAATACTTTCTCTTTTCTTCCATTTGAATTATTAATTGAGCCCTTACTGGTTTGTATTATAGCAAGTTTTTGGATTACCAATTATAGTAAGATGAGACTTGATTTTCATAAAATTATAGGAGATGCCGGTCCTTTAGTTTATGCAGCTTTTTTTACTCTTACAGGAGCTACATTGTCAATAGAAATCTTGTTAAAAACATGGTCTGTTGCTCTTATTATATTCTTTGTTCGTTTAATTACTATGATAATAGGAGCTTTTATTGGAAGCACTTTGGCCAAAGATCCAAAAATATATAAGCGAATAGGATGGATGCCTTATGTTACTCAAGCTGGCGTTGGATTGGCTTTAGCATTTGAAATTGCTGAAGTGTTTCCGGATTGGGGCGGTCAGTTTGCAACAATAATAATTGCGGTAATAGTATTGAATCAACTAATAGGACCACCTCTTTTTAAGTGGGCTATTAAATTGGTCGGCGAAAGTCATCTCCCTTCGAAATCTTCAGATAGAACCAATAAGACTGCTTTAATTTTTGGTTTAGAACATCAATCTTTAAATTTGGCCAGAGATTTGCAAAATGATAACTATTCCGTTGAAATAGCCTCAGTTGAGAGAAGAAAAAACATTCAGCATATAAAGGATATAAATATTCATTTTTTAGAAGGATTAAGTGTAAAATGTCTTAATGCAATTAATATAAAAAAGTTTGAAACTATAATTCTGATGTTATCTGATGATGAGAATTATAAAGTGTGCGAATTAATCTACGAAAACATTGGAACTAAAATGATTATTGTTCGTTTGTTTGATTCAATTTATGCAGACAAATTTCATGAGCTGGGAGCATTAGTTGTTGATCCTTCCACAGCCATAAGCAAATTAATAGAGCAATTTGTACGTTCTCCTATTTCTGCATCATTTATATTTGGTGAGGATGATAACAAAACTATGGTTGACATTAAAGTGCAGGATAAAAACATACATGGAATTGCTTTACGTAATTTACGACTACCTCCGGATGTCCTAATTTTATCTGTAAAAAGAAAAGGACAAATGCTCATTTCACATGGATATACCAGACTAAGAATAGGAGATATTGTTACAATGGTTGGATCTATGGAAAGTCTGAAGGATTTAAGTTTACAATTCGAAGAATAGCTCATTTTTTTAGTTTTAGGCCTTCAAATTAAAAAAATGAACTAAACTTTCAAAATTTATTATTGCAGTTATTTACGATTTTAACTTGTTTTCTTATAAACAATGGCCACAATTGTTTTATCATCACCACCCATATTTACAGTCATTCCGTACGGACGATCCGAAGGAATATCAATTTGAGCTTCACCGGCTTTTCCTGTTAACTGTTCCCATATTGTTACAGCCTGATGAACACCTGTGCCACCTGTAGGATGTCCCCAGCCAATTAAACCACCTGTAGTATTCATAGGAAATTTGCCTTTTCGTGATGTGTTACCATTAATAACAAAATCTGTACCTTCTCCTGGTTTTGCCAGGCCTAATGCTTCAACCATTAATATTCCGGCTACTGTAAAACAATCATGCACTTCAATAGTTGCTACATCGTTTATAGTAATACCTGCATTTTCTAAAGCTTCCTTTCCCGCTAACTGAGCAGATTTTAGCTTTGTAGAATCTTCAGGTTGTTCAGTCAGGTTATCAACTTTTAATGAAAAACCAACAACTTCTACTGCTTCAGATTTTGGTACACCAACTTTTTTAAGGCCTTCCTCAGAAAGTACAGCTATAGCAGATGCACCATCAGAAACTTTAGAACAATCAAATACATTCAAATGGTCTGTAAAAGATCTAGGATTTGGTTCTGTTAATCCAACTTTTTCCAAATCATCTGTTTTATTATC
>JAUVUS010000082.1 GCA_030600865.1 Bacteroidales bacterium
ACGCAGGAACGTTTATCTTCATGACTGAAAGGAATAATGACAGGGGAAAGTGCTTTTTCACAGTTATTGTCATTCCGCACTCCTGACTGCCGCCCGCCTGCCGGACGGACAGGTCAGGCAGGTATTGCGGAATCTATCAAACTTACTTATGGATTCCTGCATTACTCGCTTTGCTCATGAGAAAAGTTCGCAGGAATGACGGGCGGTATGATTATTTTTAGGTATAATAACGAACATTCATATTAATTTATATCAGAGCCTAAATAATTATTCTTGTTTTGATTTCTCGTAAAAAAGTCATAACCTCGCCGATTAAATCAATGTTTATATGAATCGATATATTCTATTTATTATTATAATATTAGTTTCTGGTATTTATTTGCAAGGGATGCAATTAACTAAAAATTCATGGCAGGAAAATGTAACCATAAACGATAGTAGTTATACCTCATGGAAAGAGAGCTTATCTGATTCTCATGGAATACCTGCTCCTGCAATTAATCTTGCATTAAATGGTTATTTTGCACTAAAAAGTAAAAACCTTTTACAAAACGACACACTCATTACAATTATTGACTTTAGTAGTCCATCGACCGAAAGAAGATTATTTGTTTTGGATTTGAAAAATCATAAAATAGTTAAAAATACTTTAGTTGCTCATGGTAAAAATTCCGGAGTAAATATCGCAGAATCATTTTCTAATAAACGACATTCAAGAAAAAGCAGTTTGGGATTATATCTTACAAATGAAACATATTTTGGGAAACATGGTTATTCTTTGAGATTAGATGGAATGAGTAATGGACTGAATGACCAGGCCCGCAAAAGAGCAATAGTTATTCATGGAGCAAATTATGTAAGCGATAGCTTTATTGAGAATAATGGTAGAATTGGTCGAAGTTTTGGTTGTCCTGCACTTCCAAATAATGAAGTGGAGGAAATAATTAATTTAATAAAAGATGGTTCTTGTTTGTTTATTTACCATCCTTCTTTAATACCTATATCTCAATCTGATTTGGAAAAACTGCCTTAATTTCTTCTTTGTCCAGATTATATACATCATTGTAAAATATCATATCAGAATTTTCGGTGCCTGAACATGTGATATACTGAATATGTATTTTAACTTTTTCTGATAAATCTATTACATGACGTTCATTATTTGATATAAGTTTTTCAATACTTTGTTCGTTTTGAGAGTAATAATTGTCAGTTAAGTACTGAGCTAGTTTATCAGGATTTTCAAGGCGAATACATCCATGCGAGAAAGTGCGGTTTTTTCTTTTAAAAAGTGTTTTTGAGGGCGTATCGTGTAAGTACACACTATGATTATTAGGAAAAATAAATTTCACTTGTCCCAGGGCATTATATCTGCTGTTCATTTGCCTTACCCAATATTTATTACCCAGCGGATCTTTTTTATTCCAATTTATGGTTGATACATCTACTCTCTCTTCGTAATTATTTATTATAAAGAACCCGTTTCTTTTCAGATAAGTTGAATCCTTTCTTATTTTATGAATCATTTCATTTGTTATAATACTACGTGGAACAGTCCAATATGGATTTGCTATAACTTTTTCAATATTACTTGAGAATATTGGGGTTGGCGTTCCTTGTTTTCCAACGATAACATTAAAAGCTTCTTTTTCTTCATCAGATTCAATTACATGTAATTTAAACTCCGGAATATTAACGAAAAGATAATTTTTACCTGAATGTTTCAGGTTTCGAAGTCTGTTAAGGTTTAAACAAGTTTGGAAATACCTGTACTCTAACAAAGAAACTAGTATTTGATGTGTTGGTACATTTAGAATAGAATCTTTAGGTAATTGGTATTGTTCCTCTAATTTATAAAGAACATCTGATTTAACATTTGCTGAATCGAACACAGGAGATTTAGTTATCCCTGCATAATACAAGCTTTTAGCAAGCAATTTATCATCAATAAATGCAGGTGTGGTATATTTAACCGAATAATGAAGGTCGATAAAATAAGGTAATGAATTTAATAAATTACGGTGGTGAACAAAATTTGCCTGAACTGATAATATTACATTTTTAAGATTGGGTTGATTAATTGCTTTGTTTAAAATTTCAGGTAGAGTTTCAATATAAGCCAGGTAATCCGATGAGGTATCTTTTTCAGTTATACCATGCTTTAGATATATCATAAATTTAAAAGCCGAATATGTAGTTGATAATTCAAGATCAATTTTTTGTTTTAATAAATCGTTATTGTATTCGTTATTTTCTGATTCGTTTTTTAAACGATGAATTTTTTCTGTATTAAAATAATCAAACGGGAAACCATAATAATTTGAACTGTCAAGCAAATTTATAATAGCTGAAAACTGATGATTTGTTGCAAAATTTTGTATCCATGCAGGTTTGTATTCCCTGTTTTCATAAAACTTTACTAAAAGTTCGTTTATCTGATTATTAATATCAGAGGAAGTATCTGCTTTATTAAAATCGATTAAAGATTTAATTTGGCTCTCTATTATATTTTGAGACTGATATGAATTGATATCTACTAGCTTGTTGTTTATTCGTAAGGTTGGAATTTGGTAACTGCTTGACAATATAAAAAATGAAATTAATGAAATATATCCGACAACAGTTGCAAAAAATCTCTTGCTTTTATTAGGTGAAGGATAATCTAACTCTAATAATTTTTCGTCCGTATTCATTTTTGTAATGTTTTATTTTCGTATACGCATGTTTTATGCAAAAAATATTTTTTTTAGATGAACTACTAGTATGTTTTGATAAACAATATAAAATTGTATATAAGAATCCGGAGTTTTGATAAGGTGCTGAAATAGAAGCATTAACAAAAGATGATCTAGATCACCATACGGCAAAAAAGCAGACATGGTTTATTATACTTGAGATTAAGGAGAAAGTATTTTTGGTTTGTATAATTATTACGAAAAGATATTGTTCAGAATGTAATTAAATTTGGTCTTTAATTACAAAACGGTGGGTCATTCCTGCGTAGGCAGGAATCTATTTAATATAAGATTCCTGATCTCCGTTTCATTTCGTCAGGAATGTCATAGAAAAATATAATTTCATAAAAATAAAAGAGAAAAACTTGGAGGTTTTTCTCTTTTATTGAACCATTGTTAATGGTGAATTTATGTTGAGCACTGGAGTTCATTAATGTTATTGCAAGCTTCATGCCAAATTCATATTTATCTAAAAGGCGGTTTTTTACTTCACTTGATGCACAAATTTTATATTAAATTTTTATATTTGAATGAATCGTTTTAAGTGCGTATTATGATTAAAAATTCTTTTCTCTTAAGCCTTTCTTTTTTAATAATCCTTTTTTTTAGTCAGTGTTCACTTTCATATAAAGTCAAAAAACATCCTGACAATATAATTCATGGTTATGTTGCTCCTGGGTTCGAAGAGGTTAAAGAAGAATTCATCAGAAATTTTATTGAGAGAAAAGAAGATGGTTCAGCAATAGCAATATATTTTAAAGACGAAAAAGTTGTGGATCTATGGGGTGGTTACAGAGATGCATTAACAAAATCGAAATGGGAAGAAAATACAAAAGTGATAGTGTTTTCTACAACAAAAGGTCTGGCTGCAATGTGCCTGGCTATGGCACACTCGAACGGATGGTTAGATTACGATGAGAAAGTTGCAACTTACTGGCCGGAATTTGCACAAAATGGTAAAGAAAATATTACTGTTCGTCAATTATTAGCACACGAAGCAGGATTATGCCTGGTAGACGAGATTTTTACAATTACTGATTTAGCTGATTTTGATTTTATTGCCGAAATCATGGCTCGCCAAAAACCTCTTTGGGAACCAGGCGAAATGCATGGTTATCATTTATCTACAATGGGAATGTACATGAATGAGTTAATGCGATGCGTTGATCCCAATGGAAGAAGTATAGGGCAATTTTTTGCTAAGGAAGTTGCAGAACCTTTAGATCTCGAATTTTATATCGGGCTACCTGACACCATACCGGATGAGGAATTGGCGAAAGTTTATTATCCTTCAATCGGGCAATTGATATTTAATATGAATAAAATGCCTGAAAAAATGAGAAAGGATTTCAGGAATAAAAAATCTATATTATATCTATCGTTTAAAATTCCTGAAAAATTTAGTCCTAACAGTAGGATAACGCAAAGTGTTGAAATGCCCTCCGGAAATGGAATAGGTGATGCGCGATCTATTGCAAAGGTGTATAGTGTTTTTGCAAAGGGAGCAAAAGAGTTGGGTTTGAGAGATGAAACATTCAATCTTATTACACAACCAGCATCTATTCCAAAAAATGGTGCATTCGATATTGTTATGGGATTGGATACATATTTTTCCTATGGATTTATAAAACCAGGCCCTGATTTACTATATGGCAATAACCAGAAAGTATTTGGTACACCGGGAGCTGGTGGATCTTTTGGCTTTGCCGATCCTGAAAATGAAATAGGTTATGCTTATGTAATGTCAAAAATGGGACTCTATCTTGTTAACGATCCCAGGGAAGTAGCTTTGCGTGAAGCAATGTATCGTTGTGTGGAACGAATAGAAAACTTAAAAAAATAAATTTATTTAAGGCAATAGCCTGAAAAATATTTTTTATTTTAAGCTTATAACCTTAATTTGAATTGTTTAGTTTTTTTGCTAATTTCATAAAGCATTTTTAATGGTTCTGTCTAAGATGCATTTGTAGTGTTTATGATAGAATTTATTACTTGTATGAGCTAGTTGGCAGTAATTTCTCACATCATGAGACAGAAATTAATATCTTAAACTGGAATGAGTAAGGAATTAAAAAAATCAAATTAATAAACACATAACTAATTGATAACCCAGAATTCATCTTTAAGTTTGTCAGAAATTATTAAACTATGATAAGACCTTGCAAAGAAAATAAACTCATTGGTAATTTAAATGAAATCAATAATTATATCACTATTCGTAAAAAAGTAAAAGTAATAACTAATACGGATAGACTACTTAATCTGATAAAACTGTATTTTGAATCTCTTCTTTGTTACAAGAAAAATCATAAAGGGAATCATCATATTAGACTCAATGGTAAAATGTATCTTTTTGAAATAAATGGTTTTAATGAAAAAGGCGAAGAAGTAAAAAAAGGATTTGATGAAATCGGAGAAAGCTTAATAAAAGATATTTTAAAAGATTTGAAAATTACCTTAAATAAAGATTCATTGACAAAATATTTAGAAATTTGCAACGAAATCATTGAATCATATAATATTGATATAACTTATAAAATAAGTTTATTAAATGCAGAAGGAAAAGTGTTTGAGAAGCAATGGCAGTACTTGCTTTTTGAAATTGAAGAAGAAATTGCCTTTAATAGTATTCAGAAAAGAAAAGAATTTACACTTTACATTCTTACAAATAAAACAGATTTTTTAAAACCCGATTTAGAGTTAAATGAAAAATTGAATTCAATATATGGAACTTATGAATTTCTAATTAGGGCTGCAATTAGATTATTTATTTTTCACAACCATTTTGATCAAATATTTAAATATATCTATAAAGAATTCGATTATTTTCACTCAATTTCTGATGAAATTGAACTTGATGATAATCGAATCGTTAATTTCCTTTTACAGAACTTGTTGTTGAATAATAACTTATTTTTAATTGAAAAAAAAGAAGTAATTGAAAACTATTTTAGAGACAATATTGAATTTCTGTCTGATGAAAATATAAAAACAATTGAGAATGATTTGAGTTTAGAACTGCAAAATTTTGAACTAACCAACGCAAGTATTGAATTAGCTGAACCAAGTTTTGAAAAGATTGATGTAGATAAAATTACAACTTTCATTTCTTTTACAGTTTCAGGATATAAGTTAATTGAAGAAAAACAAATTAAACTAAATGAAAATGTAAATCTTGAATTAAAGAAAATTAATAATCTGTATGATGACCCAATTTTTAAATTTCTTGACAGCTCCGAATTAAGAATAAATTCCTTTCCTTTCTCTATATTTTCTGATTCAATTGGTAATACAAATGATTCAATTAGTTTAAATTTTATTATAAAGGAATTCTATCATCCTGATTTTTCAGTTATTGAAAATGGAATAAAACCAATTGACTTTACTGAATATGATGCGAAAATAGGAAGAAAATATTATCCACATAAAGAATATATTGTTGAGCTTTTAAGAAACTTAAAAAAGGAAAGAAAAGATGAATTTCCAATTGAGATTGAACTGAAGAATATAAATATTGATTTAATATCAAATTACTATGTTTCTTATCACGATTCAAATTTAAATCTTCTTTATCATAAAGTTCATACAATTACCAACCTTGATTCGTATATTAAAATTAAAGATAGATTTCTCACTAAATTATCTGAGTTAAATCTAACCAATGAGATTGATGATATCAGGAGCTTAATTTTTGATACAGAAATAGTCAGTTTAGTGACATTAAATAAATTTATTAAAAAACTTCTTCAGATTGTTGTTAAAAAGTCAATTGAATTAAGGGGAGTTAATAAAAATTTATGGAAAGATTCATTACCAGTTAAAGAAACTGAAGCACAACCAATAATTTTCAATTTTATTAAAAGCATTGCTGAAATAAAAGGTATTCAAATTAGCAGAGAAATGATATCCGCAAATGGCAGTCTTGATTTTCATTGTTCTTATACTTACAATGGAAAGCTTTTAAAAACTTGTATTGAATTAAAAAATGCACATCATTCTGATATTATACATGGAATTAGTGTCCAACTACCAAAATATATTATGGATGAAGGAAATGGATATGGAATTTTTCTTGTGTTATGGTATAAAAGTGGAGTATTCAATAAACCTACAAAATTCAGAGATATTGCAAATTTGAAGGAAGAATTATTGAAACATATTCCTGAAAAATTAAGAATCGAAATAGAGATTGTTGATTGTACAATTAAATTACCACCATCAAAAAAGGGAAAAACTACCGCCAACATTGGGTCATGAAATTTTGACTTGCGGATTCTAGGTTGTAACGCGTGCAACAACAGTACGAATGCTATTAAACAAAGTAGATACTTAAAAGTAAGTAAAGGCACTTGTTGTAAACGAGCGCCAGCAAAGTGTTTATAATGGAATTTGTTACTTATATGAGTTAGTTATACGCAATTCAAAAAATATTTTTCTAAGATGAATAATGAAGATAGGCTTTCTAAAAGGGGAATAAATTTGATTTTTTCTTTTATTATAGAGGGGGATAATATTGTGTTTTCTTTCGCTTCGCTACAGAAAACGAATTATTTATAAAATCTTTACCACATTTAAATACTATGGCTGTAAAAACTAAATTTACCAAAACGGACATAATCAATATTCTTTCAAAATATGACTTGGGAGATTTTATTAGTTTTGAACCAATCAAAAACGGGACTGTCCAAACAAATATTTTGCTTGAAACTTCAAAAGGAAAATTTGTTTTTAGATATTATGAATGTCGTTCAAAAAATTCCGTTTTATTTGAAGTGAATTTAATTAAATATTTGAAAGATAAAAATTATCCCTGTTCAGCTCCATTTAGAAATAGGCATGGTAATTTTATTGGGATACATAATGAAAAACCCTTTGTAATTTTTGAATTTGTCGAAGGTAAGCATATTGAAAATCCAAGTGAAGCACAAAGAAAACAGCTTATTCAAAAAGTAGCTGAATTACAAAATATTACAAAAAATTATAATCCATACTATAAAAAATACAGATGGAATTATAGTGTTGAACTGTGTAAAAAGTTGGCAAAAGATGAAGCAAAGAAAATTAGCACAAAAAATGCTAAAGATAAATTGGAGTGGTTAAAGAGTGAGTTATTAAAACTAAATCTTCCAAAATTCTTGCCTAAAGGAATTTGCCATTGCGATTTCCATTTTTCGAATGTGCTTTTCAAGAACGGAAAATTCAATGCGTTAATTGATTTTGATGACGCCAATTACACCTTCTTATCGTGGGACTTAATTTGTTTAACAGAACCTTTTATATCAACTTTTGATTGGAACACATGGAATAAATTTAAACCTACCAATAATGTTTTTGACTTCAAACAAATAAAAAAAGTTGTAGCAGAATATATGAAATACCGACCGTTGAATAATAATGAAAAGTATTATTTATTTGATATTTACAAATTAAGTCTTTTAATGGATTGTATTTGGTATTTTAAAAGAGGTAATGCAAAAGATTTTTTTGAAAAAAGAAAAATTGATTATCTTAATAATCTTGGAAGATATACATTCTATAAAAAAGTGTTTGAATAGGAGTTGTAAAAAATGGAATTCACCCCTAACCTTGCTAGCGCGCGTTCAATGTCATTAAGTTAGTATATAATAGTTTGAAAATAAGATGATTATGGTTGCGTTCAATTAAAAAAAGTCGTATATTTAACTAGTAATCAAATAGTTATTATTATGAAAAAAAACACCTGAAAGT
>JAUVUS010000042.1 GCA_030600865.1 Bacteroidales bacterium
AACTCACCGGAAATTTTATACATATTAGGAATCATTAATAATAAACCCTGAGATGCAGTAAAAGTAGAAGTTAATGCACCAGCTTGTAATGATCCATGTAAAGCACCTGAAGCGCCACCTTCTGACTGCATTTCAACAACTTTTACCTGGTCACCAAAGATATTTTTACGTCCGTAAGAAGCCCACTCATCAACATATTCTGCCATAGTTGAAGATGGTGTAATCGGATAAATCGCTGCAACTTCACTAAACATATAAGCTACATGAGCAGCTGCATAGTTACCATCGCAGGTTATAAATTTCTTGTTTTTCGACATTTCAAACTCCTTAATTTATTTATTAAAAGATAATTAACTTTAGTTTTTTGGAACTACAAAAATAAAACAAAAATCTCATTTATGATATTCTTGAAGTCGAAAATAAGCTAATAATAAACTTATTCATTCTAATTTTAAATAACTACGCATCTCTCTAATACACAAACAAAAAATGCGGAAACTAATCCGCATTTAATATATTATGTGTTGTGAAACATTTAGTCAGCATTCATTGAAACTATGAATTCTTCATTCGTTTTTGTCTTCAATAAACGATCACGCAAAAATTGCATTGCCTCCACTGAATTCATGTCAGTTAAATAGTTACGTAAAACCCAAATCTTATTCAACATTGCCTTATCTAACAATAAGTCTTCACGACGAGTACTTGATGCTGTAATATCAACAGCAGGATAAATTCTTTTATTAGACAATTTACGATCAAGCTGCAATTCCATGTTACCCGTGCCTTTAAATTCTTCAAAGATAACCTCGTCCATTTTAGACCCTGTTTCTGTCAAAGCAGTCGAAATAATGGTAAGTGATCCACCCTCTTCAATATTACGGGCAGCACCAAAGAATCTTTTTGGTTTGTGTAAAGCATTGGCATCAACACCACCTGATAAAACTTTACCTGAAGCAGGAGAAACAGTATTATACGCACGTGCTAAACGAGTAATTGAATCAAGAAGAATTACTACATCATGACCACACTCAACTAAGCGTTTTGCTTTTTCAAGAACTATGTTAGCAATACGTACATGTCTTTCTGCAGGTTCATCAAATGTAGATGAAATAACTTCGGCATTTACACTACGCGCCATATCAGTTACTTCTTCGGGACGCTCATCAATTAAGAGTACAATCATGTATACTTCAGGATGATTTGCCGCAATCGCATTAGCAATATCTTTTAACAACACTGTTTTACCGGTTTTTGGCTGAGCAACGATTAATCCACGTTGTCCTTTACCAATCGGTGCAAACATATCAATAACCCGAGTTGATAGTTTGTCATTTTGATTATTATTAATCGTAAACTTTTCTTCAGGGAATAATGGAGTTAAATAATCGAATGGCACTCTATCGCGAATATAATCAGGACTTCTTCCATTTATTTTTTCTACCTTAATTAAAGGAAAATATTTTTCTCCTTCTTTTGGCGGACGAATTGTACCTTCAACTGTATCACCAGTCTTTAAACCAAATAATTTAATTTGTGATTGTGATACATAAATATCATCCGGGGAATTTAAATAATTATATTCTGAAGATCTCAAGAAACCATAACCATCAGGCATAATTTCCAACACACCCGAGTTAATTATTATACCATCGAATTCATATGATTTGTCATTTCTTTTATCATATGGTCTTTTGTGATAATTATCTTTTGAAAATCTCTGAGGTGGTCTTTTTTTGTATGAATCATCTCTATCAGGAGAGCTTTTAGATTCATTTTTCTCCAAGCTTTCTTCATGTTTTACTTCAACTTTAATCTCTTCATTATCTTTAGCAAATACCTTTCTTGGTTCAGGTTTTACTTGTTTCTTCTCTCTTTCACGTTCTTTTTCTTTAAAAACTTTATGCTCTACTTTTTTGGTTGGTGTTTCAGTAGTTTTTGATCTATCAGAAGAACGTTTCCTGACAAAAGATTTCTTTTCTGGTTTTACATCTGATGTAGCGTTTATTGCCTGTTGATCAAGGATTTTATAGATCAAATCCTGTTTTTTTAATGACTCAACTTTTTTAATTTGTAATCCTTTAGCTATATCTCTTAAATCAGAAACTAGCTTCTTATTCAATTCAAGAATGTCGTACATTGTATTTATTTATATTGGGAATTAAATGATATTATAATAATTTTTGAACTATATTTCATTGATAAGCAAGTAAATTGATTGATCTTTACTTCAGGAGAATTAGTAACTCAAAAGAAAATTCAATGCAATATTACAGATTTCCTGACAATTACCAAAAGAAGTCTATACTTTTTTTTAAAAAAACTATAATACCAATTTATTAAATAATAATAACAAAAAAATTTTATTGTAAAGATTTTTATTTACATATTTGAGTTTATTTGTAACAATTGGTATTATATCAACGTATTAATTAAGCTAACAATTATTCTGTCAAAGTAGTAATGAGACAGTTAAAAATCATCAAGCAGGTTACTAATCGAGAAACTGCCTCGTTAGATAAATATCTGCACGAAATCGGGAAAGTTGATCTTTTATCAGCCGATGAAGAAGTAGAACTTGCCAGAAAGGTTCGTAGTGGTGATCATCTTGCACTTGAAAAACTAATAAAAGCAAACTTACGCTTTGTTGTTTCAGTATCAAAGCAATACCAAAATCAAGGACTAAGCTTGCCTGACCTCATTAATGAAGGCAATCTGGGTTTAATTAAAGCAGCAAAACGATTTGACGAAACCCGTGGATTTAAATTTATATCATACGCTGTATGGTGGATTAGGCAATCTATACTACAAGCTTTGGCAGAGCAAGCAAGAATAGTACGTTTACCTTTAAATAAAATAGGTTCAATTAATAAAATTAATAAGGCATTATCTAAATTAGAGCAGAAATTTGAGAGAGAACCATCGATTGAGGAAATTGCAAATACCATTGAGCTTGCTCCTAAAGAAATAAAAGATGCGATGAGAAGTGCTGGTCGACATGTTTCAATGGATGCTCCGCTTACCGATGGTGAAGATGGTGATATGTACGAAGTTCTGTTAAGTAAAAATAACCCAAGTCCTGATGGAAGTTTATTAAACGATTCTTTAAGAAAAGAAATTGAACGAGCCTTATCATCATTAACAGAAAGAGAAGCCAATATTGTACGTTTATATTTCGGTCTCAACGGAAAACATCCATTTACTTTAGAAGAAATTGGTGAAGAATTTAATCTCACTCGTGAAAGAGTTCGACAGATCAAAGAAAAGGCAATTAAACGCTTGAAACACACGACACGTAGTAAGATATTGAAAACATACTTAGGATAAGTAACAAGAATCTGCAGGAAACCGTTCAGTTTCCTTTTTTTATTTATTTTTACATCAAAATAATTCAAATATGGCACATTTAGTATCCCCTTCATTATTATCAGCAGATTTCGGAAATCTTCAACGTGATATTGAAATGATAAATACAAGCGAAGCAGATTGGTTCCACCTGGATATTATGGATGGAATGTTTGTTCCTAATATATCATTTGGATTTCCGGTTATTAAACACATTAAGAAACATGCTAAAAAACCATTAGATGTTCATTTAATGATAGTTAATCCTGACCGCTATATTGAAGATTTTTATAATGCCGGGGCTGATATACTAACAGTACATTACGAAGCATGTGATCATTTGCATCGTACTATTCAAAATATAAAATCAAAAGGGATGAAAGCAGGTATTAGTTTAAATCCACACACTCCAGTACACTTATTAAAAGATATTATTTCAGATGTTGATTTGGTTTTAATTATGTCAGTAAATCCAGGATTTGGCGGGCAAAAATTCATTCCAAATTCCATCGAGAAAATTAAAGAATTAAAACAACTGATTATTGATAAAAAGTCGAGTGCTCTAATTGAAGTTGACGGAGGAGTTGATAATTCCAATGTAAAATTGCTAGTTAACGCTGGTTGTGATATTCTTGTTGCTGGTAGCTATATTTTTAAATCAGAAGATCAGATGGAAACTATAAAGGAATTGAAAAAAAATTAAAGGATTGTAACTGATGCTACTTTGACAGATTATGCTTTAACACAAAATCAACCCGTTTTTACCCTTGCTCTAATCTGTCAAAGTAGAACTAATCAGCATGGTTAATGTGCATGAAATTAATTATTTAAAAGTATTTACAAAGGATTTTATCATAAATAAAAAAGTCATCCGGCAATAAACTTAAGATGACTTTTCTTTGTATATAGTTTTTATATTACTCTTTCCCTTCAAGATAATATTGCAGATAAGCATATCGTTCAGTTAATTTACCATCCTTTGCAATCGTAGCACGTTCGATCATACCTGTATCGTCATTGCCAAATAACGAAGGATAAACTTTATCAATTAAATTATTACCAAAATCAGAAGATGCATTGCGAGGCAATTCTCCAGGTAAATTATCAACAGACATTACAGTTATATTTTGAGAACTAATAAATGGAAGTTCATCTTTACCGGTTTTTGGATTATAGCCAAAAAATGGTTCGGCTATGGTTGATGCTTTTACAGTTGATGCAATAGGTCCATCAACATCACAACTCACATCTGCTATAACAGTTATTTTAAAATCAGGATCAAGATAATCTTCTTTTGTAATAAACTTAGGAGATTTAGGATCCCAGAAATGACATGCGACAAATATATCGGTTACTTTTGTGTAAGCCTTAAATGTTGACTCGTATTCTTCAGGATGCTTAAAGAAATGTTGTAAATTGAATTGCATTCCACCTTTATGCTGTACATAATGTTCAGGATCAATACGACACAATACCGGCTCATCAAATTCTTTATTTAAAAACTCATCATGAGTTACTTCTTTAATGTTCAGTTGACTCAATGTTTCCATTGCTCCCATTGCTACTCTACCTCCACCAGTAACAAGAATCTTTTTCTTTTTTAGCTTAATCTTTTTTAAACCGGCAAACATCTCATCCATATCTTTACATTCATGTGCAGGTTTCAAATTAAAATGGTCAGTTCTAATTCCTCGCGCACGCAATCCATTATACGCCCCTACAATTCCTGCCCAACGACCAAAAGCTACAATTCTTTGATTATCACGATCTGTTAAGTATTCATAATCAATCAATCTGATTTTTTTCTTAATAATTTCTTGCAACAGGTCACGATTGTAAGGTTGTTTTTTAGCAACATGAGCAAAAAACATATATGTTTTATTCGGGATTAATGTTTTAGGATCAACTTCTTTTACACCTATCAATATATCACAATCATTTAAATCTTCTTTCATATTTAAATCTAAATATTGATATTCTTCATCAGTATAACATCGGATGCCGCTAGGTTGTACATATACATCTACATTTGGAAAACGCTCTGCGAATTTTACTGCTTGCGATGGAGTAACCGGAACTCGCTTATCAGGTGGATTTTTGGTTTCGCGTAAAACACCAACTTTTATCTTTTTGCTCATATTTAATTGTCTTTTAAAAATTATATACTTTAGAAAGGCTAAAATTAATTTTTTTTAACAAAAAAAATAATAATAAGTAGAAGATATTGTAACTTTGCACCTCTAATATGGGGCTGTCTTGGTTTTGACGGTAAGATAAATTGGAATGTCAGCATGTCGAGCATTGTGTTTTGGCTCGTAAATCTCAAGGCGCAAAACAATAAACGGCGAAAATAACTACGCGCTTGCTGCTTAATCTCACTCAGTGAATTAAGCTTAATCCTGTCATCTAGGATGACAGGACAGGCTGTCTCACAGAAAGCTTTGTTTAACAGCGTTTTGATTTGAGGCATCGTAAATGTTAAACTAGTTTAGTTAATGCTTCGGTAACTACACGAAATTTAAGAAGCTAAGGTTTAGTTAGATTGCTCTTTGTCAGACTATTCTCAAAAATCAATAAAGAGATAAACATGTAGAACGCATTTGGATTTCTTATTCGGACGCGGGTTCGATTCCCGCCAGCTCCACTACCACAGAGTACAAAACAACACAAAACACACTATTCATAATGCTTTTACGAGAAACTTTGGTTTCTCGTAATTCATTTTAATACATATTAATCCACCATTTAGGTGAACAATTCGGTTAACAAATCGAAAAATAAATCTGTTCACCAGATTCTTCCTTAATATTTAATTTACAATTTATTACAGCGATAGTTTTTTGAATTATTTTTTGTTAATTTGACATAAAATTCATAGATTTGGTGAACAAAAATAATACATCTACTCAAATGGATTCATATACTACATATAATCTACTGTTCTTTATTAGAAAAGAAAGAACCAATAAACATGGAGAAGCACCAATATATCTAAGAATAACAATTAATGGCAAAAGAGCCGAACTAGCTCTTAAAAGATTTATTGATCCAAATAAGTGGGATGGAAAAGCGAATAAAGCTCGTGGAAACAAACAAGAAATAAAGAATTTAAATAGTTATTTGGATACAGTAAAAAATAGGATCCATGATCATCATAGAGATATGATTGATCGAAATGAGTATATCACAGCCCCAAAAATAAAAAACAGATATTTGGGTATTTCAGATATTAACAAAACCCTTATTGAAACTTTTAAATACCATAATATCATAATTAAAGGACAACTCGACATCACATATGCACAAGCTACTTATACCAGATATAAAACAACTCTTACTCATATTGAAAAATTCTTAAAGCTAAAATATAAACGAAATGATATTTTTCTAAAAGAACTCTCCTATTCATTTATAGTTGATTTTGAGCAATACTTTAAGGTTGATAAAGGATGCAATCATAACACAACGGTTAAATACTTAAAAAACCTAAGAAAAGTAATTAACCTGGCTATTAAAAATGAATGGTTAGATAAAGATCCCTTTGCGAAATATAAAGCGACAGAAAAACCAGTTAAGCGAGATTTTTTATCAAAAGAAGAATTAAACGTTCTTGAATCAAAGAAATTCAAAATTGACAGGCTTAATGTCGTTAGAGATATTTTTACTTTCTGCTGTTATACCGGACTTTCTTTTATTGATGTAGATAAACTTACACATAATAATATTAGACTTGGTATTGATGGACGAGAATGGATATTTACTGAGCGTACAAAGACTAAAAATGAATCAAATGTTCCCTTGTTAGAAAAATCTAAAGAACTCGTAGAAAAATACAAACAACATCCTTTAGTAATAGATACAGAAAGAATTTTTCCTCCATATACTAATCAAAACTTAAATGCTTATTTAAAAGAAATAGCCGATTTATGTGAGATAAATAAAAATCTAACATTTCATATTGCCCGACATACATTTGCTACAACAGTTACGCTAACCCAAGGTGTATCTATAGAATCAATAAGTGCTATGTTAGGTCACAAAAATATACGAACTACTCAAATATATTCTAAAGTAGTAAATCAGAAAGTAAGTGATGAAATGAGAAATATAAAATAGTTTTATGAGAAAAATTCCTAATACTACAATAAATGATAAAATTAGCGACCTAAAACAACATTTTACAATAGAAGATTTCAATACTATTAATAATGTTTTATATAGTGATTATTCTCCAAACAGTTATACTCGATTAGATAGAGTAACAATAAACCAAGAAGTAAATCTGATTAAAAACATTGCAAAAGACGAATCTAAGTTAGAGTTATTCAATTACAACTTAAAATTTACTGTTTATGCTACATTCTTTAACTGGATATGTGAAAATATTATAGAAATGTTAATTGATCAGTTCAAGTTTGACAATATTAAGGAAATTACAGAAAAACAACAATTTATACTAAAAAAAATTTCTTATAAAATATTATCAGATACAAATCGTATCACAACCCTTTTCAGTTTAAGCAAAATAAGACAACCTTTTTTTACAAACAGTTTAATCTATGAATTTCTTCATAAACTTCTAAGTGAATTTGAATTTGTACTAGATGAAATCAGGCAAAATAAGATCTATCATGAAAATAATTTTTGGAAAGATAAATCACCTGATATATTTCATAGTCTAACCAATAAGGATTTTCGATATATACATAAATTATATCCTAAACCTATAAGTATAGATGTATTTTATAAGCAAGAATACAAAGATCGATTGAATTCTTATATTTCAAGATCTGACAATAAAAACACAACTTATCGCGAAATTTATAATCTTGCAAGAGAATTTAATGAAGAAATAAATATACCTGTTTTTGATTTCAAGATAAATAAGACTGAACTAACACTGTTATTCTATTTATTATATTATTTTGGAATAATTACGCCAACTCCTAATAATGGAATGGCTTTTCATGAATATAGTTACTCAAATGTATTTAATGAAAATCTTCGCAATGCTGACAGAGAGATCTCCATATTTATTGAAAACTTTTGTACAATCAATAATAAAAAAATTAAAGGAGTAAAGAAGTTGCTTAATGAAATAAAGTGGGATTTATATAAGCACGAAAAAACTATTTATTCACTTTTGGAAAAATTAAAAACAACGGACTCTTATAATTACAAAAAGAATAAGTATTCATTTTTCCCAATAAAAGTTCAAGATGATTCAAACTATTATCAATCAAAACCTTTAAAAGAACTAATCTTATTTAATTTTAATGTTAAAAAAAGAATCATTGTATGTCTTTTATTTTCCATTTCGAGTAATAACCAAATAGCCAATTATAATAGCAATACAGTTGAAAATTTATACTTTCTATTAAATGATTATACATCATTTAATAGTGATAATAAGTATAATCTAAAAGGATATATTGGAGATTATCTTTACAATACCTATGATTATAACAAACTATATGTACATATGATTAATTCTTTTAAAGAGAAAATCAATAACGTTTTTAATACCTAAAACCAAAATATCACATATACAAAACATTGCACATCTGTCTTTTAACAAGAAAATGATTTAAAATTCTTCGGCATATTTATTTATATCAGTTTAATTTGAATTAAAAGAGTTCAAAACAATCTTCTTAAATAAAAAATTAAATTATTATGGAAATAAAGTTAATTAGCCTTGAAGAATTTAATTCATTTAAATCCAAAGTATATAATGACCTTGAAGAATTAAAAAACCTACTTAAAAGCAAAGGTCAAAATAAAAAGTGGATGAAAAGCTCTGAAGTAAGAGAACTCCTTGGAATATCACACGGAACACTTCAAACGCTAAGAAATAATGGCAGTTTCCAATATTCAAAAAGAAGGGAAATTCTGGATTATGATATTACTGATATTACAGGGTTATTCGAAGATAATAAAACCAAATAACTTTAGATTGTGTAATCTTTAATAATCAAATTAATGCCTTCTGATCACACTAAAAAAACTCCTATTCCAGGTGGATATGCTATACGAGCAAGATGTATTGCGAATAGCAAAATAGCTGCAGCTCCACCTCATATTAGAGAAATTTGGGAATTGATTACAAGAGAAGCAAATCATCAGGATGCTACCTACAGGGGATTCAGTATAAAAGAAGGTCAACTATTTAGAAGTTATAAGGACATTAGAGAGAGTTTACATTGGAGAGTTGGCTGGAGAAAAGAATACTATTGCGAAAATCAGGTGAAAAAAGCTATGAAATACTTACGAGATAACGGCATGATAGAAACAAAGAAAGCACCAGGCGGCGTATTGATAACTATCTGTAATTATGCATTTTATCAAGATCCGAAAAATTATAAAAGAACTAAAGAAAGCACTTACGAGAGTACTTATGAAGAACCAATGAAGAACCATTATGGCACTACTAATAACAATAATGTAAATAATGATAAAAATTTAAAAAAGAAAAAGTATTTATCTGAGATTAAAGATTCAGACCATTTGGATGAATATTTAAAAATTGCATTTAATTTTTGGAAAGTTATTTCAAATAATTTGCAAGAGTTAAATATAAAACTAGATTCCCTAAATGAATCCACTTGTGAAAGTTGGACCATGCCAATAAGACAATTGATGATAAAACACAATAAAACTAAAGATGAAATTGATGAAGTATACCAATTTTTCCCAACAAACACATTTTGGAAAAAAACACTACATCATACAAATCAACTTATAAAGAAAAATGAAAATGGAGTATTATTTTTTGATTCAATACTAATTCAAAAAAGAGAATCAGATGCTGAAAGAAATCTTCCAACAATAGAAGAATTAGAGTTTGCTTTAAATCTTCGTTTCAATAAACCAACAAAACACTTTATCAACCTTTTTTACGAATATCAAATTATGTGTAAAGAATCTAATCTGAAAATTTTAAAAGGCAAGACTCTAGAGTTAGAAATAGGGAAATTAGCAAATCAGTCTAATTATGAAAACATGGCTGCAGTAAATTTATTAAGAAAAGCTATTTCTAAAAAGAAAGAGATACCTGAAGGGCATAATAAAAAATATTACCCCAGTAACTTATAATTATAAATATGAAAAGAATCAAACTATATTTTAAAACTAAAAAGTAATTTTTCCCTATCGCCTTGTTCTTTTTATGATTTAAGGATGTCTAATATGAATGTTTCATTTTTTTGCAAAAAA
>JAUVUS010000372.1 GCA_030600865.1 Bacteroidales bacterium
TAACTGCTCAAAATTATTTGAGTACAGAAAAGAAGAGTGTTTATTTCGGAATAGGTTTAGGTATTAATGATAGCGGGTTAGGACTAGGAATAGAAGTACCAATAAGTAATAAGTTTTCAGGATTTGTTAATTTAGGTATTGGTGGTTGGGGATATAAATATGGATTTGGTGCAATATTTTATACAAATCAAGCTCCATATGGCTCTGCTTTTAGTTTGGGATATTCAGTTGCTACAGGTTTAAAGGGTTTTGAAACAGAGCTTTATACAGAGCCTTTTGATGAAAGTGAAATGGTAAAACTAGATTTAAATAATGTTGGAACTATTAATATTATTTATTCTTATAGCTGGACTCTAGGCAGAAAAGGTAAATTTTCATTATATACAGGATATGCAATTCCTGTTACTAATAATGCATATGAAGTAAAATCTACAGGAATAGAACTTAATGAAGATTCAAAACAGATTCTAGAAATTATGCAACCTGGAGGATTAATCTTGGGATTAAGGTTCATGTTTTAAGATTGAATAAATAAAAAGAATAAAGTATTTAGAATTAATTAAATGCGAAAATTTAAAGATTTAAGATTAACCGAAAAATTGTTGTTGATTTTAGCAATAGTCTTGATTGGGGCATTAGTTTTTAAATTACCTAGAGTAAAAGAAGGATTTTTAAAAGGCTGTGAGAGGCTGGGTATTACTTTATTCACTGATAAATGAGGAATTAAAACATAATGAAATTAAAATTAATATTAAAATATTGTCTGTTTATTGTTTTGTTGTTTGCCGGGAAATTGTTTGCACAGGAAACAGAAGAGAAAAAAATCAAATTCGATGTTTCCGGATTTATTAAAAGTGATATCTATTATGATTCTCGTCAAAATGTTGAAGCATTGGAAGGATTGCTACACATTTTTCCAAAAGATGTAAATTATGATGCAAATGGAAAAGATATAAATGCAAAAAGTTCAGTTGGTTTAGTTGATATATCGTCAAGAATAAGAGGAAAAGTAACCGGGCCGGATGTGTTAGGTGCAAAATTAACAGGATTAGTAGAGATTGATTTTACAGGTGGATTGGATGGCTTTACTGCTCGCGTTCGCTTGCGTCATGCCTATTCAAAATTAAACTGGGAAAATACAGAAGTATTAATCGGTAGAGAATGGCATCCTATGTTTGTTAAGGAAGTTTATCCATCGGTAATATCATTAAATACAGGTATTCCTTTTCAACCTTTTAATCGTAGTCCAATGCTCCAATTATCACATAAAATTGGTGATTTGAAAATTATCGGTGCTGCAATTTATCAAAGCGATTATGCCAATAAAGGACCGGACGGTAAGTCAGCTAAATATCTTAAGAACTCAAATATTCCGAATTTACATTTGCAAGTACAATATTATCCGGGCGATTTATTAGTTGGTATAGCTGCCGATTATAAATGTATTCAGCCCAGAATATCAGTTGATACTGCAATAACATCAGGGATAAGTTATGCAACGGATGAGAAGTTAAATTCTTATGCGGGAATGGCGTTTTTTAAATATCAAAAATCAAAATTAACTATTAAAGGGAAAGCTATTTACGGACAAAATCTTTCTGAAAGTATAATGCCTGGCGGTTATGGAGTAAGCAATATAGATAGCACTTCAGGTATTGAAAAATATACACCGTTTAATCATTTGTACTTTTGGGGTAATGTAACTTATGGTGATAAGACCAAATTTGGATTATTCGGAGGTTATACAAAAAATTTGGGTGCTAATGACCCAATCGTGGGAAGTACGTATGGGATGGCTTTAGATGTTGATTATTTTTATAGAATCACACCAACCATATCACATAAAATAAAGAATTTCATGTTAGCGCTTGAGCTGGAATATACTGTTGCAGCTTATGGAACGATGGATGAATTAGATTACGGAAAGATTGAAAATACACACGAAGTTTCAAATACCAGAGTTTTATTTTCTGTATTTCACTTCTTTTAAAAAATATAAATATGGCAGTAAAAATTATAGTATTAGCAGCTTATGCTTTAATGATAATTGTTATCGGAATTATCGGTTTGCGAAAAACAAAATCATTTTCCGATTTTTTTCTTGGTGGAGGAAATGTTGGTCCATGGATGACAGCATTTTCGTATGGAACAGCTTATTTTTCGGCTGTTGTTTTTATTGGTTTTGCAGGTAAAGTAGGCTGGGGATTCGGTTATTCCGGAATTTGGATTGGAGTTTTTAATGCTTTAGTCGGTGTGTTAGGAGTTTGGGCTATAATGGGTTGGAGAATTAAAAAGATGTCAATCGATTATGGTGTTTCTACATTAAGTGAATTTCTTGAAAAGAGATATGATAGTGGAGCTCTTAAACTTGCTTCTTCGATTGCAATATTTGTTTTTTTAGTACCGTATTCAGCAGCAGTATTTATTGGACTGTCAAAATTATTTGAAGCATCTTTTCCCGATATTGATTATTGGCACGTTGTTGTGGCAATGGGAGTATTTACTTCTATTTATTTGGTGTTGGGTGGTTATAAATCAATGACAATGATAGATACTATATTTGGAATGATAATGACTGCCAGTGTTATTGTTTTGGTATTTTTTACTGTAAATAAGGGTGGTGGTGTTGTTTCTATTACTGAGACATTATCAAATATTAATCCCAAATTAACTGAAGTAGTTGGTCCTCCGGGTTGGTGGCCATTGTTTTCACTTATATTTTTAACTAGTGTTGCTCCGTTTGCAATGCCACAGTTGATACAAAAATTTTATGCTATTAAAGATAAAAGGTCAATAAAAATAGGAATGGTAGCATCTACATTCTTTGCTTTGTTAATTGGTTGTATTGCATATTTCATCGGTTCAACATCAAGGGTTTTTTTAAATCCCGGAAATGCTCCATTGTCGTTTCCTGCAGGTGATGCAAGTGTTCTTGATCCGGATGCATTAATGCCGGAACTTTTAAATATGGTTGTACCGGAATCACTAACTATAATTATTCTGATTCTTATATTATCAGCTTCTATGTCAACCCTGGCTGCATTGGTTTTAATCTCAAGCTCGTCTTTAGTAAAAGATTTTTATGCCGGATTTATTAATAAAAATGTAAGTGATAAAGGACTTACTTCTTTAATGCGGGTTGGGAGTATTTTATTTATTTTGATTTCAGTAATTATTGCGTTAATAAAACCAGATTCTATTGTTGCAATTTTAGGTATTTCATGGGGTGCAGTCGGATCATTCTTCTTAGGTCCATTTGTTTGGGGATTATTTAATAAGAAGATGAATAAAGTTGGAGCAATATCTTCTTCTGTTCTTGGATTGGTTGTGTGTGTAGGATTATTTATTATTTGGGGACCAAAATCATCACCTCAGGCAGGAACTATTGGAATGATTGTTTCATTAGTAGTTAATCCGGTATTTAGTTATGCATATAATTTAATTCAGAAGAAATAATATATAGAATGTTAATAAACATACGGTATATAGCGTTATACTTGAGATTGCTGATATGAAAAATGTAAA
>JAUVUS010000299.1 GCA_030600865.1 Bacteroidales bacterium
GCTGTCTTCAACAATAAGTACATCGTATTTTTTAGCAATTGCTATAATTTCAAGTCGCCTTAATTCCTGATTTTCAAAATCCTGCTGGTATTACAATGCCCGAATCAAGGCGACTTGAAATTATAGCAATTGCTAAAAAATACGATGTACTTATTGTTGAAGACAGCCCTTATCGTGAAATCCGATTTGAAGGCAAAGCTCAAAAAACAATTTATGAACTTGATAATTCGGGTCAGGTAATTCTATTAGGAACATTCTCTAAAATATTTGTTCCCGGTTTCAGAATTGGTTGGGTTATTGCCCACGAGAAAATCGTTGATAAATTTGTAACCGCTAAACAGTCTACTGATTTGTGTACTCCTACTTTAAACCAAAAAATTGCTCATAAGTATATTGAAAAAGGATATTTCGATGAAAATCTTAAAGGAATTATTGAACAATATCACAAAAAACGTGACAATATGATTAATGCTTTCAAAGAATATATGCCTGAAGGTGTTAAATGGACTGAACCCGAAGGCGGTTTATTCTTATTCCTTACCTTGCCTGAAAATATGGATGCTGAAATTCTATTCAAAAAGGCTATTGAAAAGAATGTCGCATTTGTTTTAGGTAGTGTATTCCATTGCAATGGTAGTGGTAAAAACACTATGCGGATAAACTTTTCGTATATGCCAATGGATAAAACAACAGAAGGAGTTAAACGACTAGCGGAAGTAATTAAAGAAGAAATGTAATTGCACAACACTATAAAGGGCTGATTTCTCAGCCCTTTCTTTTTAAAAAACACCCAAGCTATTTATTATTAACTATATTCAATATTCTTTATTTAAAATCAATTTGATTTAAGTTTATTAACCTGTCTTTCTATTTTTTTCTTAATCTTATTATAAGATGGTGGAGGCCCTGTCCTTAACCGCTTATCATCAATATATAATGCATCGGATATTCCCCATTCCAACAATACTTCTCTGTCAAATGTATTTATCTCCCGGAATATTACTTTATCACCAAATTCTGATGCGGCTCTTTTTGCTCTTTCAAAGACAATGTTTTGAGCAGGACACCATCCGTTTATAAATCCGTATATAGTTACCTTGCCCGGTATTTTCTCAGGATTTTTCTTTTGGTTGGTCCATTTGGGAGGAAGTGCATCATCAACAAATGGTTTCCATAATAGAACAGGTCCAAAAAATCCCTGTTTATCCACTTTCGAGTAAGCTTGCTTTTTAAACCATGCCGCTCTCATCCAGAATGGCAAAGGAATTCCCCAGGCTACTATTCCTTTTGCTCCTTTTTCTTTTACTTCATTCTCTGCAGCCTGAAGCAAAGCTTTTCCCATCCCTTTTTTCTGAAAATTCCCTCTACCCTTTTTATAGCCGTGAACCCAAATACAGTTAATAAAATACAGGCCTTCACCTTCGGCAGACGAATACTCAATTGGGACATATTGAATCATACCTCCAACTTTTCCATTATCATCAAGGGCTAACTTAACTCCAAGTCCTTTGTTCTCCATTTTATTACACCAAGACTCCTTATGATTTCCAGCTTCTTTCATTTCATCAGACCAGTCTTCAAGGCACATATAAAACAGTTTCTTATTTTCATCTGTTAAATCAACTATTCTCATTTTAGTACATTTTTTTATTGAAACATTAACAATTTATAACATATTTATTAGTTTGTCAATTGATGAATAGAATTTAACTTCCAACATTTCCTTATATTTGTATTTCATATTGTTATTATATGGTAAAACTCTCGGTTATCATAGTTAATTATAATGTTAAGCATTTTTTAGAACAGTGCTTAATTTCTGTTTTTAATGCCGCAAAAAGCATCAACTCTGAAGTTTTTGTTGTTGACAATAATTCAGTTGATGGTTCATGTGCTATGGTAAGGGAACGATTTCACGAGGTTAATCTTATTGAAAACAAAAAAAATTATGGCTTTTCTTATGCCAATAATCAAGCCGTAAAACTTGCAAAAGGACAATATATATTATTATTAAACCCTGATACTGTTGTTGAAGAAGATAGTTTTGAAAAATGTATTCAGTTTATGGATTCAAAACCTGAGGCAGGAGGATTAACTGTTAAAATGATTGATGGTAAAGGCCGATTTTTACCGGAATCAAAAAGAGCATTGCCAACTCCCAAAGTTGCTTTTTACAAAATGGTTGGATTATCGGAATTGTTTCCTAAGTCTAAAAAATTTGCCCGGTATCATTTGGGACATCTTAATAATAATGAGACAAACGAAATAGAAGTTTTACCAGGAGCTTTCATGTTTCTTCGGAAAGAAACTCTTGAAAAGACAGGTTTACTCGATGAAGATTATTTCATGTATGGCGAAGATATCGACTTATCTTACCGAATAAATAAAGCCGGATATAAAAATTATTACTTTCCTGAAACAACCATAATTCATTATAAAGGAGAAAGTACTAAAAAAGGAAGTCTCAACTATGTTTTCATGTTTTACAATGCAATGATCATTTTTGCACGAAAACATTTATCTGATAAAAACGCAAAATCTTTTTCTTTACTAATTAATATTGCAATTTATTTCAGGGCTTTTATAGCTGTTTTAAATCGATTTGTAAAAAATGCTTTTCTTCCAATTTTAGATATTACAATAATCTTTTTTAGTTACTATTTAATTAAACCAATTTGGGAGAATTATAAATTCCATGGAGATGGTCAATATCCTGACGAATTTCTTCTTTTTGCTGTTCCATCTTATATTACTATTTGGATTTTAAGTGTTTGGTTTAATGGTGGATATTCTAAGCAAATCAAATTAACAAGCCTTCTAAAAGGAATAATAATTGGAACTTTAATTATCCTGGTTTTATATGCATTATTACCAGAGAATCTTAGATTTTCAAGAGCTTTAATTTTAATCGGAACAGCCCTTGCTTTCATAGTAACGTATATAAACCGAATACTTGTTCATTTCATAAAATTCTTTCCGCAAAAATTTAAACGGAATCGAAAATTACGAATTATCATTGTTGGTTTAATAGATGAAATACAAAGAGTTGAAAAAATTATAACTGAAGCTGAAATAAAACCATACATTGTTGGTAAAGTAGCTCCTTCGGCGGAATCACAAAGCGACTATCACATTGGGAAAATAAATCAGCTTGAGGAAATAATAAAAATTCATAAAATAGATGAACTTGTTTTTTGTGCAAAAAATATTCCTTCGAATCAGATAATTGGAATCATGCTTCAACTAACCGGATTAAATATCGATTTTAAAATTGCACAACCGGAAACTTTATCAATTATTGGAAGCAATTCAATTGAAACAGCGGGTGAATTATATACTATTGAAATTAATGCAATATCGAAAAAAAATAATGTCAGAAACAAAAGGATTTTTGATATTATCACATCTATTTTAATCCTGATATTCAGTCCATTAATATTACTTTTCTTAAAAATACCACTTAAACTAATAAACAATTCTGCAAATGTTTTGTTAGGATGTAAAACCTGGGTAGGATACGATAAGAAAAGTGATGTTAAATTAGAGAACCTTCCTAAAATTAAAAATGGGATTTTAACACCACTCGACTTGGGATCTAAAAAAGAACATTCAGATTCTTTCATCTACAATTCCAATATGGTTTATGCAAAAAACTATACCATTTGGAACGACCTAAACATCCTTACCAAAGGTTTTAAACAAATTGGCCGATAATTTTGGTCAAATAATTTAACAATAGTTTAAAACAAGTTTAAATAAGTTATAATGGCAAAAGTTGAAATATTACTACCTGCAATGGGTGAAGGAATTATTGAAGCCACAATCACAAAATGGTTAGTAAATGTAGGAGATAAAGTAGAAGAAGATCAATCAATCGTTGAAGTTGCAACAGATAAAGTTGATTCAGAAATCCCTGCCCCTCATGATGGAATAATTGAAAAACTATTATTTAATGAAAATGACATCCCAAAAGTTGGAGATACCATCGTAGTATTAAGCACTAATGGTTTAGAAACAGATCAAAGCAAAGATATTGAAGAAGAAATAAAGTCGGATAAAAATACTATTATTAAAAATATTCCAGCTTTAGATTTAGTCTCAAAAAATAAATCCGAAGAACAAATTAGTGAACAAATAATTTCTAAAACGCCCAACGGCAAATTTTTATCTCCACTTGTTAGAAATATTGCTGAAAAAGAAGATATTTCAGTTGATGAATTAGATAAAATTAATGGTAGTGGAAATACTGGAAGAATTACCAAAAAAGACATAGTTAATTATTTAAATACCAGAACCAGTACAGGAATTGATCCGGAAGCAAAAGCCCGGTTACAAGAAGAAACTCC
>JAUVUS010000049.1 GCA_030600865.1 Bacteroidales bacterium
TACATTTACTACTGAAATAGATGTAAATACAGGAGATAAGGTTGATCTGTTACTTTACAATATGACCGAACTAGGAATGAATGCAATCGTTAACAATATGTATAAAGGATTAATCTTTAAATCAGACATTCATAAGAACATTAAACCCGGAGATAGAATAAAAGGATTCGTAAAGCAAGTAAGAGAAGACGGTAAAATAGATATTATTTTAGAACCCGCAGGTTATAAAAACAGCATTGATGAAAATTCCGACATTATTCTTTCTGCATTAAAAGAAAACAATGGTTTCCTGAATTTGACAGATAAAAATACCCCTGAAGAAATAAAACGCATATTGGGTTTGAGTAAGAAAGCCTTCAAAAACGGCTTGGGAAATTTATATAAGCAAAAGATTGTAGAACTAAACGAAAATGGAATTAAATTGCTTTAACAAATCTTTTCTTTAGCTTGATTAAATAATCTTATACCCAAAACAAAATATTGTTATCCTAATATATAGAAGTACAATAATTATATCATGGTTCTATGAATTTCATAACTATTCTTGGGCTTGTAGCTGCAACATGCACTACAATTGCGTTTTTACCGCAGGCAATAAAAGCAATAAGAACAAGACATACTAAGGATTTATCGCTGGGAATGTATGCTTTATTAACTACAGGTATTATTTTGTGGTTAATTTACGGTGTCTTTAAAAATGACCTGCCAATTATTCTGGCAAATGGAGTAACATTAGTTTTTGCAGCAATTATACTTTTTCTTAAAATAAAGTATAAATAATATTGAACGATTTGCATATTTGATTCCTTTATTTAGCGTAGCGTCTTCGCTACGTCATTTTTATAAAACTCATCCCCTCCCGAAAGCTCCCTGTAATTAGTGGGACGAGACTTTTCTCTTTTGTAAGAGCAGGGGTGATTGTATTGCGAATTGATAAAATATTGCTATCTTCAAACTTTGATAATGGCGAAAAAAGAAACAGGGCGAACTAAGCGAAGCGTTCTCATGAGTGCTAGCGAATAAAAACCCAGCCAAATCATGCACCGAAACCGTGAAAAATTAAAAACCAAATAATTTAAGAACATGAAAAAAATAATTTTATTAACACTGGCACTTGTACAATTCAATTTGGTAAACGCACAAACTAAAAAAGACAGTTTGCCGGGAGACTCTTCATTACCTTCTTCAAAAGAAGAACTTGTCCAACTCATGGATTGCGAAAAAGGCAACTATAAATATTCTGCAGAAGATTATTTTCAGAAACCACGGCAATCTTCGTTTAAATTTTCACCTGACGGATTGTACTTTTCATATAAGGAAAAAGATGAAAACAGCAAAAGTCATGTTTATGTAAAAGACACAGAAACAGGTGAAATAAAAAAAGTAATTGAGGAAAAAGAGGAATTAATCAGAGGTTACCTCTGGGCAAATAATAATCGTCTTGCCTACGTAATGGACAAAGGAGGTAATGAAAACTACCATCTTTTTGCTGTTGATTTAGATGGTAGTAATCAGGTAGATTTAACTCCTTTTGATGGAGTTCGGGTAGGAATTTCAAACGATTTAAAAGATCAACCTGATTACATGATTATCCAAATGAACAAGGATAATCCACAAATTTTTGAACCTTATAAAATCAATATAAAAACGGGTGAGTTAGTTAAACTATTTGAGAACAAGGATCCTGCAAACCCAATTTCAGGATATGATTTTGATAAAGATGGTAATTTAAAAGCATATACCCAACAACAGAATGGAACAGAGTATGTGTTATATTACAGAACCTCTGAAGACAAATCCTTTGAAAAAATAATTAAAACTTCCTGGAAAGACAATTTCTACATAGTAGGTTTCGATTATACAACTGAAAATCCTCATGACGCTTATGTAATTTCCAATATAGAGAGCAACACTAACGAAATCATTCTATATGATTTTGAAAATAAAAAAACCATTAAAAAAGTTTATCACAATAATACCTTTGATGTAAATGGTTTAAGTAGATCCCGAAAAAGAGGTTATGAAGTAGATTATTATCACTATACCGGAGAAAAAAAACATATTATACCTGTAAGTGAAACGTATAATAAACTCCATAAAACATTTCTAAATCAATTTGGTGATAAAGAGTTTTTTATCACCAATAAAACAGATGAAGAGGATAAATATTTAATCTACGTTACAAGTGATAAACTCTATGGCGTTTATTACTTGTATAACGCCAAAAAAGATTCTTTTAAAGAGATCATGAATTTAATGCCTCAGTTGAAAGAAGAAGATATGGCCGAGATGCGTCCGATAAAGTTTAAGTCTAGAGACGGGCTTACGATATACGGTTATCTTACTATACCAAAAGAAGCCAAAAACGGAAAAAAAGCACCTCTTATTGTCAATCCGCACGGGGGACCTTACGGGCCACGTGATAATTGGGGGTTTAATCCTGAAACACAATTGTTTGCCAGCAGAGGATATATGACACTTCAATTAAACTATAGAGGCTCCGGTGGTTATGGAAAGGAATTTTACTTAGCAGGAAATAAGCAAATCGGCCGTAAAATGCTTGATGATTTGGAAGATGGTGTAGAATATGTTAAATCATTGGGTATTATTGATGAAAATAAAATTGCCATTTATGGAGGAAGTTATGGAGGATTGGCAACTTTAGGTAGTTTAGTAAAAACCCCTGATTTATATACCTGTGGTATTGATTATGTAGGAGTGTCTAATTTATTTACATTTTTTAAATCGTTCCCTCCGTATTGGAAACCTTATTTAGGTCAGATGTATGAGCAGTGGTATGATGAAAATGATACTGAAGATCAAAAAATTATGAAAGAAGTATCTCCGGCTCTTCACGTTGATAAAATGAATAAACCACTGTTTGTTGTTCAAGGTGCTAATGACCCTCGTGTAAATATTAACGAATCTGACCAAATTGTTAAGAATTTAAGAAACAGAGGTTTTGATGTGCCTTATATGGTGAAATACAATGAAGGCCATGGGTTTGGACACGAGGAGAATAGAATTGAATTATATAAATGTATGATGGGATTCTTTGCTAAACACTTAAAATAAGAACTTCTCACAACACAAAATAACCGCCATTTTAATGGCGGTTATTCAGACCATTGGCAAGCATTTCACACCATGCAGTTCGTCGTAGTTCAGCAATAGCATAATTACGTCGTTTTATTTAAGTAACTTTCAACTGCTTCTAATAATTATCGTTTACAAAAAAAAAGAATTAAAGTCGGGCATAATTTATTCACCTTCGATTCATAAGAATGTTTGTCTTCTATAAGCAGGCTTTAAGTTATAATTTAAAGCCTACGCTGAACTGGAGGCTCTATACATCGTAATCCATCTATCAAATATCATCCAAAAAAGAAATAATTCAATAATCATTTCTTTTTTTAGTCGTTATGTTTATTTTTGCAT
The DNA here is from genome assembly GCA_030600865.1 of Bacteroidales bacterium. Classification (GTDB taxonomy): domain Bacteria; phylum Bacteroidota; class Bacteroidia; order Bacteroidales; family UBA12077; genus UBA12077. The sequence continues at coordinate 3,439 of JAUVUS010000049.1, forward strand.
ATCCTAATTAAAACAATAAATTAAAATGAGAAGAATTACATTATTATTAAACATTGTACTTGCAGCTTTAATATTAGTTAGTTGTACAACTAAAAACAAAGAAAACAATAAACTAATTATTTTTCATGCAGGTAGCCTTTCCGTTCCATTTAAGCAAATGAAAGACGAATTTCAGAAAGAAAATCCCGGAATCGAAATTTTGTTAGAATCAGCAGGAAGCGTAAAGTGCGCACGTAAAATTACTGATCTCAACAAAGACTGTGATATTATGGCTTCTGCCGATTACACAATTATTGATGAATTATTAATACCTGATTATACTAACTGGAATATAAAATTTGCCAGCAACGAAATGGCAATCGTTTACCACGATGCATCATTGTATTCAAACGAAATTAATGTTCATAACTGGTACGAAATTTTATTACGTGAAGATGTATTTTATGGACGCTCAGATCCTAACTCTGACCCTTGCGGTTATCGGGCTATATTAACTTCTCAATTAGCCGAACAGTACTATAATCAAGCTGGTTTTGCAAACAAAATTATAGCAAAAAACCAGGAATATATTCGTCCGAAAGAAGTTGATTTATTGGCTTTGTTAGAATCAAACACTATTGATTATTTATTCTTATACAGATCGGTGGCACAACAGCACGAATTAAAATATGTTATTTTACCGGATTCTATCAATTTAAAAAATCCTGAATTACGAGAATTTTACAAAAATGCAAATGTAGATATTACAGGTAAAACTCCGGGAACAACGATAACTAAAACCGGCCAGCCAATGGTTTACGGAATTACTGTTTTAGAAAATGCACCCAACAAAGAGCTTGCAATAAAATTTGTTGATTTTGTATTATCGAAACAAGGAGGCACGAAAATAATGGAAGAAAACGGGCAGCCATCTATGATTCCTACATATTCTGAAACCTACAATTCAATTCCTGAGAAACTTAAACAATACGCGAAACCTAATAAATAAATTATATTGATTATGAAAAAACTAACAATTATTGCTTTACTTGTATTAATCATTACTGCATGTAATGAAAAAAATATTGATAATACAAATGACAACAAATATTTACGAGCATTAACAGCTGATACAACAGATGCTACAAACGATTTCTACGATAATGCAGAAACTTATGCTTTACCTGTTCAAACTATTAGCGTAGAAGGAGAAATAGAAAATCCGGGAATAGTAGATTTTTCAAAACTACCACTTAGAAGTGTTATTGTTAAAGAAACACTTTTATCTAACGATGGTGATAAATTTGTTGGAGCATACCGATATGACGGGTATGCGCTCTATGATATTCTAAATCAGATAAAACTAAATAAAAAAAACAAAGAAGAATTTAATCCGATTATTGACCTGTATGTTCAAGTTGAAAATGATAAAGGCGAAAAGGTAAATATCAGTTGGGGAGAGATTTATTATCCAAATCAGCTGCAAGAAATTATTATTGCCAGCAAGATAATGCGAATTGTTCCTTCCAAAACAAATGATCTGTGGCCTTTACCGGAAGTTAACAAATTAGTTGTTTCCAGAGATTTAATTACAGAAAGAAATATTTCAAAGCCTGTAAAAATAACTGTGAAATCATATCCAAAATCATTTGTTACAATCAAAGGATTAAAACCTCTATACTCTCCTAAAATTGATATATATAACGAGAATCAAATAGTTGAAACAATAACAGAAAACCCAAAAGATTTGCAGGTCGAAAAATTTAATACTATTTTTTATGGCCGTGGAAGAGGAATACATTCTACACAACCATTTACAGGTGTAATGCTTAAAGATATTCTGGCAAAACATGTTGAGTTTACTACAAAAAATATTCGTGAAGGGCTTTTCTTAGTGGTTGCTAAAGATGGATACAGGGGCGTATTTACTTTTAGCGAAGTAATGAACCGAAACGACCAGTCTGAAATTTTGTTGATATGCCGGCCAGAAACAACAAATAATGGTATTTTTAGGTTATTCCCTGCTTGTGATTTTTTCTCCGACAGGGCTATAAAAGGAATTAATGAAATATATTTTTCGACAAAAGAACAGTAAGCAAAATGAAAAGAATACTAATATCCGTATTATTTATATCACTCTTTTTATCTGGTAAAGCACAATTAAAAATTGATGCAGAATATCGCCCACGATTTGAATTCAGAGACGGTTATTACACTTTAAAAACAGATGAATCTAATCCTGCGTATTTTGTTACTCAACGTACAAGATTAAATTTAAATCACACATATAAAAACGTAACATCAAGACTATCAATTCAGGATTCTCGCATTTGGGGAGAATCAAAATTAAAAACTGATATTCAGGGATTAAGTGTTTCCGAAGCCTATTTTAAAATAAATTTAAATGATTACTGGGCATTTACTGCCGGACGCCAGGCAATCAATATTGATAACAAACGTTTATTTACGGCAGCAAACTGGAATCAGATTGGCTTATCACACGACGGGATAACTCTTGATTATACTAAAGAGTCGTTTAATTTTAAAACGATTACAGCTTTTAACCAGACCAAAATATCAAATTTTGGAACCGATTATTCTGCTCTAATCAGTAATTACAAATTTTTAAACATAATCTGGCTAGAGAAAAAAATTGAAAGCCTGACACTGGCAAATCTAACTATAACTGATGGTTTTCAGAAAGAAGGGACAACCAACACCGACTATTATAGATTTACAACTGGTGCAGTTATCAAGTATAAAAAATCCGTAAATGATATCCAGCTAAGAGGTTTTTATCAAACAGGCAAAAATAAGACAGGACAAGATGTAAGTGCATATTACACAAGTGCAAGTTATGCACATAAATTTGGATCAGTTTTTAATTTAACAGGAGGATTCGAATATATGTCAGGTAATGATTTATCTGATGAAACAAATGAAAAAGATAATGCATTTGATATTTTATACGGATCAAGACATTGGTTTAATGGAATGATGGATTATTTTAGCACCCCTAAAACAACAAAAAATACAGGATTAGTTAATGGATATTTAAAGTTTGATTTTATCAAAATCAAAAATTGGAAATTATCGACTCATTACCATTATCTTGCACTTGCAAATGAATATGTTTATGAAGATGAAAAACAAGATAAATTTTTAGCCAATGAGCTTGATTTGGTTGGAACATGGATGGTTAATGATATTATAAATTTACAGTTAGGATACGGAATGTTATTTGGTGGAAAAACACTGGAATATGTTAAGGGAGTTAAAGGTGACGGATTACAACAGTACTTTTTTACTATGATAACTGTTAAGCCAACATTCTTTGAATAATAAATGAAAAATAACCAAAATACACCAATATTATTTATACTCCTTGGAGGGCTGATATTATTATTTATTATAGCTCCCCTGGCTAGTATGTTTTTGGCAACAACACCAAATCAATTATTTGAAACTACACAGGATCAGGAAGTAATTGACAGTATTTGGTTAACACTCCGTGTATCATTTTTATCGACAATATTTTTTGCTATTGGAGCAATTCCTCTTGCCTATTTTTTAGCCAGAACAAAATTTAAATTTAAAAAGTTAGTAAATGGAATCATCGATTTACCAATTGTAATTCCACATTCTGCCGCCGGAATTGCTATTTTAGGATTTATATCACGAGATTCTGTTTTAGGAAAAGCCGCATCTTCAGTTGGGTTAAACTTTGTAGGACATCCTGTCGGGATTGCATTAGCAATGGCATTTGTAAGTATTCCATTTTTAATTAATGCAGCCCGCGATGGTTTTAGCAATGTACCCGTTAAACTGGAAAAAACTGCATTAAATCTTGGTGCTTCTCCTGTTCGTGTATTTTTTACAATTTCATTACCACTGGCATGGAAAAATATCCTTTCAGGATTAATTATGATGTTTGCACGCGGATTAAGCGAGTTTGGTGCTGTTGTTATTGTAGCTTATCATCCAATGATAACTCCTATACTAATATATGAACGGTTTGGTGCATTCGGTTTAAAATATGCAAGACCTGTATCTGTTGTATTTATTATTGTGTGCTTAGTCTTTTTTATTCTATTAAGAACATTATCAAAAGAAAAAGAATCGAATAATGCTTAAGCTAAAAGACATATCAATAAAACTTGGTGAATTCCAACTTAAAAATATTAATCTGGAATTAAACAAAGGAGATTACTATGTTCTTTTAGGAAAATCAGGTGTTGGAAAAACTGTTTTATTAGAAATTATTGCAGGATTAATTAAACCTGATTCCGGAAAAGTATTTCAGAATAATTTGGATATTACCCGGGAAAAAATTCAAAAAAGAAAAGTAGGAATTGTTTTTCAAGATTACTCAATTTTCCCACATTTAACTGTGAAACAAAATATAGCATATCCTTTAAAAAGAAAAAAGATAAGCAACAGTGATAAGAATGAGTTAATAAATAAATATGCATCTCTGGCAAGTATTAAACATTTATTAGATAGAAATACACAAAACTTATCGGGTGGCGAATTACAACGTGTTGCATTGGCACGAATGCTGGTTTCAAACCCTAATTGTTTGCTTTTAGATGAACCTTTGGCATCACTTGATATACAACTTAAAGGTGGCTTGCGTAATTTATTACGATAGATAAATCAAAGTGGTGTTACCATCTTACATGTAACGCATGATTATGAAGAAGCTATTGCGCTTTCAAATAAAGTTGCCGTATTACATGATGGAAAAATAATCCAAAAAGGATTAACTAAAGAAGTTTTCCGGAAGCCTGCCAATGAATTTGTTGCTAATTTTACCGGGATTAAAAACTTCTTTATTGCTGAATTTACTCCAATAAATACAGCTAAAATTAATGAAACATTGGAAATAAATGTTTCTAATAAAGACGAAATTACAAAAGGAAAAATTATTATTCGTGGAGAGGAAATTATTATTTCAAATGAGAGAATTGAATCAAGTGCGACGAATAACTTCAAAGGAAAAATTAAACAAATTATTCCATACCTGACAAATCATGAGATTATTATTGATATTGGAGTTGATCTATCAGTAGTAATTTCTGACGAATCTTTACAAAAATTTAAGTTTAAAGAAAATTCAGAAGCCTGGGTCTCTTTTAAAGCTACTGCCATTAAAGTAATTCCATAACAACCAGTTTAATTTGCCCTATCCTAAGTCTATCTTATTTGACTTATGCTATTTGAGACAGTAACTTTGTGTTAAATATATAAGAGATGAAAAAGCCCCAAAAATTATTACTGATTCTCAGCATCTTTTTACTGTGCTTATCTCCGGTTATTACTCACGCACAAACGGGAAATGACACTTTGGAGATACACAATTCATTTTTAGAAGCAGGAATAGTTGGAGGAACTCCGACATTTATAAATGTATTAGGTGGATACTGGTTCGGACTGGTTGGGTTTCGTCTTTCCGGAATGTATTTAGCTTATAATTCGAATGGAATCCAATTTAATATAGGATTAAAGATATCAGAAAAAACTGCAAGACGACACTGTTTAGGTGCTGCCATTGGGAAATCTCAAGATCGTGGTTGTGATTATTATTATTTAGGACCGGTATATGATTTTTATTATAAAGATTTTTTCGTAGAAGCAGGTGTATGCAAAATAATTCACGTAATTCGAGGCGACTTTAGCTCAACACCATATTGGGTAATTCTTCAAGTTGGTTATGTTCATCGATTTTAAAAGCTTAATTCTAACTACTTCTAAAGTTAAATAATTGTTAATTTTACACTTCCGCTTAATATTCAGCACAATTATTCTTTATCTTTAGCTAAGTTTACAAAGTTTTTCAACTTAGTTTCTATAAACAAAATTGCTATTAGATGTTTAAAAAAGTTTCTTTCCGCAGAAGACTTTTTGTCTATATTTTTTCAGTATTTCTTGCATTTACTTTAATTATTATCGTTTTTCAATTTTCAAGAGAAAAGAAATATCGCGTTAATCAACTTGACAATACTTTAAAAAATATTACACAAACAATACAGAATTTTATTTCCTATAACTCACTATCTGAGAATAATAATTTTCTATTACTTGACTCTTTATCAAAAATACTACCTCAACCCGATGTTCGCATTACAATAATTAACTCGCATGGCTTGGTACTTTACGATAATTTTGTGGATGATTTTACATTAATGGAAAATCATTTTTACAGGCCTGAAGTACAGGAATCTTTATATGAAAATTTTGGCACAAGTATTCGGAAATCATCTACCACAGGCAAAGAATATTATTATTACTCACGGTATTTCGGAGAATATTTTATAAGGGTAGCGGTAGTTTATAATATTGAGGTTAAGGATTTTTTACGTGCTGAGCATATTTTCCTTTTATTTATTGCTATAATATTCCTTTCGATTTGGATTATTTTAGATTTAATTACCCGGAAATTTGCCGAGTCAATTACAAAATTAAAAGATTTCGTTATTAAGGTAAGACGTGATGAAGATTTCGATACTAAGCAGAATTTCCCAAAAGACGAATTAGGAATAATTGGTAATGAAATAATCCAGATGTACGATAATCTGATAAAAACAAAAGATTCATTAGCACTTGAAAAAGAGAAGTTATTCAACCATCTGTATGTTCTAAATGAAGGTGTTGCTTTTTTTTCAAATAAAAAAACGAAAATTCTTACAAACAATCATTTTATTCAGTATTTAAATATTATTTCAAATAAACTCTCCATATCTGCAGAAGATTTTTTTACTATCCCTGAATTTAATCCGATA